>WTHE01000242.1 GCA_011523315.1 Candidatus Binatota bacterium | reverse complement strand
TCGATGTACGCGACGAGTCCACCGACGATATCCGCATTGTGCTGGAACTCAAGGGTGACAGCTCCGAAGAGCTGGCCCTGGCCTACCTGTGTCGTCACACGCCGCTCCAGATCTCGTATACGGTCAACCTGACTTGTCTGGTCCCGACCGCCAACCCGTCGGTCGGCCAGCCGCTCAGGGCCAGCCTCAGAGACCTGTGTCGCCACTTTCTCGACTTCCGGCTCGAGGTCGTCACCAAACGCTTTGGCCATGAGCTGACCGAGTTGGAGACCCGCCTGCACATTCTGGCCGGTCTGGCCCTGATCGCCGACCGACTCGATGCGGTGATTCAGACCATCCGCGCCGCACAGTCGCGCCAGGACGCCCGCCACAGGCTCATGGCCGGTTTTGGGCTCGACGAAGCGCAGGCCGAGGCCATTCTCGACATCCGTCTGTATCAACTGGCGCGGCTGGAAATCGACAAGATTCGTACCGAGCAGGCCGACAAGGAAAAACGGGCTGGTGAGCTGCGCGAGCTGCTGGCCGACGAGGCCCGGCGCTGGGCCGTGATTGGTGACGAGCTGCGCCAGCTGAGCAAGCGCTACGGCAATAAACGGCGCACGCGGACCGGCGAAGAACTCAGCTACGACCCGGCAGCGTATATCGTCCACGAAGAGGCCACGGTCGTCCTCAGCCGCGACGGCTGGATCAAACGCGTACGCGAACTCAAGGACCCGACCACCACCCGGCTGCGCGAGGGCGACGGCATCCAGGCGATTCTGAGCGGCACGACCCGCGACCGGCTGGCCCTGTTCACCAACAAGGGCGGCCTGTACGTACTCAAAATCCATGATGTGCCGGCCTCGACCGGCTATGGCGAACCGATCCAGACCGTGTTCCACTTTCAGGACCAGGAGCGGATCATCACCGCCCGCGTCGTCCGCGACGCGCCGCCGCCCGGTCCAGTCAGCAACGGCTCGGCGACCGCCAACAGTCAGGCCGAACTGTTTGACGCACCGCCGACCGACACCGCCCCGGCCGGCCCGGTCTACCTGCTGGCCACGGCCCGGGGGCTGGGCTTTCGGTTTCGGCCCAATCTCGAAGAGACGACTCGCAACGGCCGCAAGATCGCCCGCCTGGCGACCGGAGACGAGGTCGTGTCGATCGAGGCGGTCCGCCACGCCAGGGCGGTATGCGCGACACGAGGTGGGAAGCTGCTGGCCTTCCCGGCCGACGATGTTTCAGAGCTGTCCGGAGCCGGCCGGGGGGTGATCCTCATGCGGCTGGAGAAGGACGACCGCTGCGTCGGCGCGGTCACCACGCCGCCGGGCGCCGGGGTGACGGTGTGCGGTCCCGACGACAGGCGCAGACAGCTGCGCCTCAAAGACATTCCGCTGGGCCAGCGGGCGGGCAAGGGCCAACGGGTGGTGAAACGGATGGCGCTGGTCGCCGTTCGCGGAGAGGCTGAGGAGGATGGACATGGCAGCCCAGCATAGTTATACGGCCAAAGACATTACGGTTCTGGAGGGCTTGGAGCCGGTCCGCAAACGGCCCGGCATGTATATCGGCGGGGTTGACAGCACCGGCCTGCACCACCTGGTGTGGGAGCTGCTCGATAACGCCGTGGATGAGGCCATGAACGGCCATGCCAGCCGCATCGAGGTCAGGCTGCATCAGGACGGGGCGACGGTTACGGTCGGCGATAACGGCCGGGGCATCCCGGTTGACATCCATCCCAAGTTCAAGAAATCGGCCCTGGAACTCATCCTGACCACCCTGCACGCCGGGGGCAAGTTCGAGGGTCTGAACTATTCGCACTCGGGCGGTCTGCACGGGGTCGGCGCCTCGGTGGTCACCGCCCTGTCCGACCGTCTGGTCGCCCGCGTCAAACGTGGCGGAGCCGAATGGCAGCAGACCTTTTCGCGGGGCCGGGCGACGGGCGAACTGACCCAGCTCGGGGCCAACGGCGCGTCGCGCGGCAGCGGCACGACGATCAGCTTCCACCCCGACGCCGACATCTTTCCGTCGATTCGCTTCAGCCCCGAGCTGATCGCCGAGCGGCTGGAGGCCAAGGCCTACCTGCACAAGGGTCTCAGCCTGGTCTTCCACAACGAGGTCAGCGGCAAGACCACCCGCTATCAGTACAAGGACGGGCTGCGGGCCTATCTGGCCACCCTGCTGAGCGCCGACAACAAAAAGGCCGTCATCCCCGAGGTGTTTCACCTGGAGCGCCCGGACGACCCGCGGGTGGAGTGTGTCCTGACCTGGACCGAGTCGCCCGACGAAAGGCTGCTCACCTTTGTCAACGGGATTCCCACCCCGTTTGGCGGCACCCACGAAAACGGCCTCAAGGCCGGGATTGTGAAAGCCGTGCGGAACTACCTGAATGTGAACGACCTGCTGCCCAAAGGGCTCAGCCTGAATGCCGAGGATACCCGCGAGGGAGTGGTCGCCATTCTGAGCCTGTACCTGAAACAGCCCCAGTTTCAGGGCCAGACCAAGGAAAAACTCGGCAACCCCGAGGTCAGCGCCCAGCTCGACGGCCTGATCCGCATCGGGCTCGAGAACTTCCTGCTACACAATCGCAGCCAGGCCGAGGCGATTGCCCGGCGGGTGCTGCTGGCCGTCCGCGCCCGGACCGCCTCGCGCGCCGCCCAGGAAACCGTCCGCAGCAAGAGTTCGGTGTCCCACCGGCTCAATCTGCCGGGCAAGCTGGCCGACTGCTCATCGACCAACCCGGCGGTCAGCGAGCTGTTCATCGTCGAGGGCGACTCGGCCGGCGGCTCGGCCAAACAGGGCCGCGACCGTCGCACCCAGGCCATCCTGCCGCTACGCGGCAAGGTGCTCAACACTGAGCAGGCCGCGCTCAAGAAAGTCCTGACCAACAAGGAGCTGGGCGATATTGTGTCAGCCCTGGGCTGTGGGGTCGGCAAAGCCTGCGACATCTCCAAGCTGCGCTACCACAAGATCTGTCTGCTGATGGACGCCGACTCGGACGGCAACCATATCTGTACCCTGCTGCTGACCTTCTTTTACCGTCATTTGCCGGAGCTGATCCGGCACGGCTATGTGTATATTGCCCAGCCGCCGCTGTACAAAATCGAAATCGGCAAGGATATCCGGTGGGCGGCCGACGAGGCCGACAAAGACCGGATTCTCGCCGGGCAAAACGGGAACGCCCGACAAGCCTACGTCCAGCGCTTCAAGGGCCTGGGCGAGATGAACCCCGCGACCCTGAAAGAAACCACCCTCGATCCGCGCTCGCGGACCCTGTTGCAGGTCACCATCGAAGACGCCGAGCGGACCGACGCGGCCATTCAGACCCTGATGGGCAAAGAGGTCCAGCCCCGCTTTGCCTTTATCATGGACCGCGCCCCAAAGGTCGAGGAGGTCGATGTGTAGGAGAACGACAAGACGAGACATGACGCCTCTGGAATGGATTATGGTGGGGATCGTTGCAGCAGGTCTCTGCTCCCTGGCTCTCACGGCTTGGAAGATCACGAGCCACGAATAAGCGGACTGGTCCGTCGAAAGACCCATCGGTGATCAATGTCGTATGGCCAAACGTCACTCCCTGCGATACAAATTGAAAAGAAAGGAGTTTCGGTCATGCCCACGCTAACCATCGAGCCCGTCGCCGTCCCTTTACGACAGGATACCGAGGGTGTGGTCCGTGTCGGTGACAGCCGTGTGTTGCTGGAACTGGTAGTCCGTGCCTTCCGGCGAGGCGCCACCCCAGAGTCGATCGTGCAGTCCTACGAGACCCTGAAGCTCGCCGATGTGTACACCGTGTTGGCCTACTGCCTGACGCATCAGGAGCAAGTCGATGCCTACATGCGGCGTTGTGACGACGAGTCGGACGAACTGCGCCGCCGGATTGAAGCCGCCCAATCGACTCGCAGTGACCTGCGCGAGCGGTTGATGCAACGGGCCAAGGCGATGGCCAGTGCTTAGGCTCCTCAGCGATGAGAATTTCGACGGTCACATCCTGCGTGGTCTGTTCCGACGCCTTCCAAACATTGACCTCGTGCGTGTCCAGGACGTGGGACTCGAACATACCGCTGATTCAGAGATTCTGGAGTGGGCGGCCACACAAGGACGGATTCTGCTCACCCATGACCGCCGCACCGTTCCTCGCTTTGCTTTCGAGCGAGTCGCCGAGGGAAGACGCATGCCCGGTGTCTTTGTCTTTGATGATCGGATGCCAATCGGCCAGGCGGTCGACGAGCTGCTCATCGCGGCGCAGTGCAGCGACAAAGGCGAATGGAATGACCTGGTTACATACTTTCCACTGTGACAGCGATTGTCAGCCGCAGCGAATCGTGGCTTTGGGTGGCCGTACGGGATGCCCCTACTAGGCTCCGGTTTGTCAAGGAGGAGGTGTATGGCCAAACGTCATCCCAGCCTGGTTCCGCTGTCACGCGAGCATCATGTCGCCCTGCTGCTGGCCTTTCGCCTGGTCCACGGGCTGCCGCCGACCCGGCAGCCGACCGACAGCCCGCAAGCCCAGGCTCAGGACACCGTCCGCTTTTTTCAGACCAAGCTGACCACCCACTTTCGGGCCGAAGAGCAGGCCCTGTTCCCGCTCATCCGTGAGACGCTGCCCCAAGCCGTTCCCCTGCTCGATACGCTGCTGGCCGAACATGCGGACATGCGCGGCCAAGTCCAAGCCCTTGAGCAGGCCGACCCGTCCGAGCTGCCGGCCCAACTCACGGCCTTCGGCCAGCTTCTTGAACGCCACGTCCGTAGCGAAGAGCGTGAGCTGTTTCCCATGTGTGAGGCGAATCTGGCCGACGACGCGGACCGGCTGAAAGTCGCTATTGCCGACTTCGTTGGTGAGGGACGCCCTTAAATTGTGCGGGTGCTTCCAGGGCTGCTTCGTCGGACTGAAGGTGCCGATTGAAACCAATACCAAGGACCAGACGACCGTCTGTGTGCTGTGCAGTCACAACTGCGGCCTGACGGTCGATATCAACGGGGGCATGATGAAAACGCGGGTTTTTTACGGAGCGTCTGAGAGGAGCGAGGAGGGCGGTAGGGGCTAGTCCTGCTCTATATCAACCTCGTCCGCATGAAAGTGCGGCATGTCCAGAACGCCGCGCTCCTTGATAAAATCCCAGAACGTATCCGGATGCCGCTGCATGCCTTCATAGTAATGGTCCAGCGGCTGGGTGTACTCGTATAGACGCCGCAGCTGGGTCACCGCGCGCGGATGATAATCCACCCGCAGGTCAACCTTGGGGTAGGGGGTTTTTCCGTCGGCCACAAAAACGGCACACGATAGCTCTCCCCAGTGCTTGCCCGTTCTGGCATCGCCCTGTCCACCCGCATCCCGACCCGCTTCAAGGGCACGAATGATCCGCTCGCCCAGGGGTTGACCTGTACTCTCTCGCATTGAGGCCGCCATGCCCTCAACGGTTTTGCTGCTGGTCAGGGCATTGCCGGACACGGCCCACTGACCCTCCACAATATGGCCGGCGTACTCAAGCGCCTCGTCGCCGGTATGCACCCAGAGGTCGCCGGCGACGGTGAGCACACTATACTGGCGATAGCTGAAATACGGGTCCGTCTTGGGTAGCTGTGCCTTGAGTTGCGCCAGGCTATGGCCCTGCTCAAGCAGCCGAAACGTATCATACGCCAACTGCCGATTGGCATACGAATGGGGCAGGACGATGGCTCCACTTTCCCGGAAGGTCGGCAGCAGGCCGCTGACGACCGGGCTCACACGACCGACATTGACCGAAAAAGTTGTCATTCCGGCACCGATGGCTCCGGTTTCCGGGCATTTCCCGATGACGGCAAAGGTCATGTCTGTCTCCTCCCGCTCTTTTCGATGAAGTGATGAAGGTGGCTCGCAGACCGATCCTAGTCCTTTTTCCCAAGCGGTAACAGATGCCTGCTTCATTGCCGAGGAGTGCTGTGCTACAGCTCTCACAGTACAGACGGACTCTGGAGGGGCGGTCATGACTCGGACGACTCTGCGGCTACTCGTCTTTCAACATCTCAACGTCGAACATCCCGGCGTCTTCCGAGATTTCATGCGGGAAGACGGGATCGAATGGCAGGCGGTTGAACTCGACCGGGGCGAGCCCATCCCCGACTTGAGCGATTACGATGGGCTGTGGGTGATGGGCGGACCCATGGATGTCTGGGAAGAGGAGCAATACCCCTGGCTGAAGGCGGAGAAAGCAG
>WTHE01000208.1 GCA_011523315.1 Candidatus Binatota bacterium | reverse complement strand
ATGGTATATAAGGAGTAGAGGTGGCAGTACCCATCTGGTGGGACAGAAGCAGCCGAATGAGTTGGGGCTGTATGACCTGTCCGGGAACGTGTGGGAGTGGGCGGCGGACTGGTATGGTGTGTACTCCCGTGGCCCTGTAACAGACCCCAGCGGTCCCTCCACGGGTGCCGGCCGAGTCGCTCGTGGCGGGAGTTGGCTCAACCCTGCCCATTCTTGCCGCGCGGCGAGTCGTCTCCATCTTTTGCCTGGCACTCGCGGCGCCAACCTTGGCTTCCGCCTGGCGAGAACTCCCTAATTCTATGTCTGTTTCCCTGTATGGTGGTGTCGGGGGAGCGCTACACGGATAAGCGAGATGGGATTCATCAGAAAGAATGGGAAACAGGTCCCCCAGTTCGCGGTCTGTATTGACAATACGGGCTATGCCGCGTCGTTGGAAGTCGGGAATTTGTATCAGGTCATTCCTGACGCTACGGCCGCCACTCATGGCTATATCCGCGTAGTTGATGAGAGCGGAGAGGACTACGGCTACGCAGCCACTCGATTTTTTCCCCTCGAAGTTCCTCAGGCTTTGGCCGACGCTCTGCACCCGCGCGGCTAAAGCGGTTCACCGTCAGATGTGGTCGGAATGCCGGATTCCAGTTCTGCAACGGCTTCCAGCAGGCGGCGGGCATTTTTCGGGCTGCGTAACAGGTAGGCCGTTTCTTCAAGAGCCTGGGTAGTCTTCGAGAGAGATCATTACGACCGAACGCCGATTCTTTCGGGTGATGATGAGCGGAGCATGATCGTCACAAACCTGCTCCATCGTTTGAGCCAGATGACTGCGGGCGTGGGTATAGGTGATGGCATCCATCCCAGTCTCTCCTCCATTTCACCTATCAGGTCAGTCGGAAGAGCCGCCTTACTCCTGGGGTGGCCGGCCGTTTTCCCTGCCGGCGCAGGCGGCAGCCGGATGCTGAGCGGTCAGCTGACGGCGCAGGGCGGCGGGCGCCGCAAAAGAAGAGCCGCGGATAGCCCCCTCCCGTGCGGATAGTCTCAGACCAGATTGAAGCGCACCCCGCACACCACGACCTGATTGTCAGATACGCGGCAGCCCCGCTCCTCGGCACGCTGTAACAGCCGGGCGCGGTCGGCAACCTTGAGGTCAAGGCCGGCCAAGCCCTCGCCCCGCTCGTCACCCATCTCAACAAAGCGGACGCCGACATTCTCGAGCCGCATCTCGATGCGTCCCTGGGCGTCCCGGCCCAGGGGGAGTTCGGCGATACTGCTCCAGCGCTCGGCCAAAGACTGCGGGTCGGGCGACTGGAGTTCGACCCCGGCATAGGCGCTGACGATCTCGGTCCGCCGCTGGGCCGGCCAGTCGCCGCCCCCGGCCGGCGCCCAGTGGCCCTCGGGCTCCATCTTGGCGTCCCAGTCGATCTCGAAAAACGCCCCGCCCGTGTCGGCCGGGTGGAGTTGCATGACATGGAAGCCCGACTCTTCGTGTTCGAGCGCGATGCGGACCCCCAGTTCGGCCGCCCGGGCCTTGCGGGCCAGCTGGGTCTCGTGGCTGTCGCACTGGCAGATGACCATGTAGCCGCCATCGCCGTCGCGGCGTTTGAGATAGCGGCCGGCGGCGGTGTTATCCTGAATCGGGGCAACCACCTCCAGGAAGTTGTTGCCGACCGGAAACAGCGAGTTCTCCAGGCCAAATGCCTGCACCGCCGGATCGACAAAACACACCTCCAGACCAAAGACGGCCTTCAGGTCATCAACAACCGGAGCCAGCTTCTCAGCCACCAGACAGATTTGACGTAGACGTATCGCCATCGTTGTTCTCCTTCAGGGGCGAGTCGGCTCCGGCTTCGAGGGACGGCTAGCGATCGTAACTCCGCAGCACCTGACCCGGCATGCCACCCTGGTACTCGTTGTCCTGGTACAGGATGTGGCCACCCACAATCGTGTGCTTGATGCCTTTGGACTTGGCGATAAAGCGTTTGCCACCGCCCGGCAGATCCCACACATACTCGGGATCGACCGCATCGACCGTGTCCAGATCGAACACGGTCAGGTCGGCCGCCATGCCCGGCGCAATCCGGCCCCGTTTGGGAATCCCGAACAGGTCGGCCGGGACCGAGGTCAGCTTCCGCACACCCTCTTCCAGGCTCAGCACCTGATGCTGGCGCACCCAGGTCCCGAGCAAATAGGTCGCATAGCCGGCATCGCACAGCATATCGACGTGCGCCCCGCCATCGGACAGCCCGATCATGAACCGATCATCGCTGACCAGATTCTTGACCCCTTCGGGCTCAAAATTGAACGCCTGCAAGTCGAACAGCAGCTCCAGCTCGTCGGCGACCGCCAGATCCAGGAAGGCATCGACCGGATCCTTGCCCTGATCGCGGGCGATCTCGGCCACTGTCTTTTTGCTGGCCACATGCGCCTGCACGGCCTCGCTCTTGGCATCAATGAGCGTCATCCGGCCCCACTGGCCGGCAAAAATACGCCGCTGGTTCATCTCATCCCGGAAGGCGTCGCGGAAACCGGGGTCGGCGTACATGCGCATCTGCTCTTCGACGCTCTTGTTGAACACCTGGTGCCAGGACGAGAAGATGGCGAACAGAAAGGGATTCTTCATGTTGAACTGGACCCGCAGCGGACGGCAGGTCACCTGGGGCACGGCTTTGTCCCAGGCCAGGATGGGTTTGACCTTCTCGACCGCGTTCAGGTAGGACTCGGGCTTGCCCGGCTTGTTGAACAGGGCCAGAAAGGTTACCGGCCGCTGGCTCTCATCGACCAGGAACTTCAGCAGGTCGTACTCGTCGTCAGACACCTGGCCGACATTGGTCCCGGTCAGGGCAATTTCAATCGTGCCCCGGCCCTCTTCCTGCATCACCTGACACAGGGCGCTGAGTTCGTCGCGGCTAGCGTTGCGACACGCCAGCGGCCGACCCTCAAAGCCGATATGATTGTTCAGCACGGTGGTCGTCAGCCCGAACGCTCCGGCCTGCATGGCGTCCCGGAACAGCCGCTGCATGTCGGCGATTTCGTCGGCCGTGGCCGCCCGTTCAAACGACTCTTCGCCAATCGCGTAGTGACGGATCGGCGTCAGCGCGGCCAGCGAGGCAACGTTGATGCCCAGGCCGCGTTTTTGGAGCGCGTCCAGGTACTCGGCGTGGGATTCCCACTGCCAGTCAATGCCCTTTTCCATGACTTCATACGGGATGGCTTCCACGTTGACCAAGTCCCACATGACGATATCGCGCGACTTGGGGCGCACCGGGGCCACGCCCACCCCGCAGTTGCCCATCACCACGCTGGTAATGCCGTGCCAGGACGTGCAGGTCAGCAGCGGGTCCCAGGCGACCTGGGCGTCGTAGTGGGTATGGGGATCGATAAAGCCGGGCGACAGCACCAGGCCGTCGGCGTTGATTTTCTTGTGGGCGGCCTCGCCCGTGCTCTTGCCCACCGCAGCGATCAGGCCGTCTTTGACCGCCACGCTGCCGTGAAAACTCGGCCGGCCCGTTCCGTCAACAATCCGGGCGTTGTCAATAATGAGATCGTACATGCAGCCTCCTGTTTCTTGGCGGGCGCTCACACGCCCACCCGTGTCATAGTCGTCAGCTCAGTGGCCGAGGTCAACGTGTACACCCGAGTCGAGTCCCATGGCAACCCGATAGCCGCCCTCCTGAGCGGCGCTGAACTTCTCACACCAGGTGTGAATGCTGTCTCGGATCTTGCGCTGTTTGGCCTCGCTGTCGGCATACTCGCTGACCATCTCAAAGACCGGCTCGCCGTGAGCCTCGGCCTCGCCGATATGGGCGTAGAAGAAGCCCAGGTCGTCCTTGGTCAGGCCGTATTTTTCGCGCAGGGCGCTGACCAGTCCCTTCATTGAGCTGTCGCTGCGCGTTTCGCCGCCGATCGACATCGCGGCCAGGGTGACCAGCCCGTACTCCCGGCGACCCAACTCGATCACCCAGTCCACATACTCGACCGCTTCTTTGGCCACGGTCGGATGCATCAGTTCCTCATCGGTCGCGCCCAGGGCCTTGGCCAGCCGCATGGACAGCATCCAGTGCGCGTCCTCACCCCGGCCCATGACCGTCTCTTCGTCGATCAGGTTCTCGACGATATGGCGCCGGATGCGCTGGTCCATCGGACCCAGGCCGGTATTCATGAAGATGCCGCCAAAGGCTCGGATGTGCTGGCCGGTGACGTAGAACAGATTCAGGGCCCAGCTCTTGAGCTGGTGTCGGGACAGCTTCCCGTCGATCAGTCCCTGATAGAAGCTGGGACCCAGCAGCGGCTTCTGGTCTTCGTGTTGAATATACGAACGCAGATTGCTGACAAAAACTTCGGTCGTTTCCATGGCGCTCCCTCCTTGCGTCGTCCCCCTGTATCTAGCCTGGCGGGCGTCGCAAAGGCAAGGGGAAACCCGTCAGGTCCGAGCTTGGTCCATGGGTTTGAGCCGGACCACCGTCGCCCCCCAGCCCCCGGCCTGGGGCGGGGCGTCGTCAAACCCCTCGACATACGGCAGGCGCGCCAACAGGGCTCGAATACTGTTGCGCTGCACGCCCTTGCCCTTGCCATGAATGAGCCGCACCGGACTGAGCCCGGCCTGACAACAGGCCAGCAGATACTCCTCGACAACGCTGCGTATCTCCTGGGGTGCAAACGGGTGCAGATCGATCACGTCTTCGAGCGGCACGACGAGCGGCTCGTCCGGCTCTGACCAGGCCGGCTCCGGCGCGTCCTCGGCCGCCGGAGCGGCGGGCTCGGCGCGAGGCGCGGAACCACGCAGCGCCCGCCAGACCCGGCGGAGTGTTTCGATCACCGGCCGGCCTCGCTCGGCGCGTCCTGTCCCTCCTCTTCCTCGGCCCGGAGCACCATTTGGACATTCCAGCGGACCTCTTCTTCCTTGAAGAATAGCGAGCCTTTGGTCTTGCGTGACAACACGCGGCTGAGGTCGGCATACTGGCTTTGCGCCGTTTTGAGCAGGAACGGCACGACGGCGCGCGAGCCAGCGGGCAACTCCTCATAGATGATGGTCAGGATATACTGGTGCTCCAGCAGCGCGGTCGCCGCTGTTGCGGCCAGTCCCTGCGTGTCTGGAGTATCGGGGTCGAGAGCGGCGATCAGCCGGCCGGCACGAGCCATATAGTCCTGGTAGCGGTCGGCCGCGACTTGTGCCGCGACCGCATTTTCGGCCTCGACCATCGCCTCGACCTCGGCCAGCTTTTCTCGGGCAAAGCTCAGATACAGCGAGGTCTGGCCGGCGGCGTTCCCGGCTCGCCACAGCTGGCTCTCCTCTTCCCAGCCGTCAAACGTGTACCACGCGCTGTCGGGCGTCTCGCCGGGTTCGGGCAGCCATTCAATATTGCCGAAGCTGCTCATGAAGCCGTGACCGGCCCAGGCTGAGGCCGCCATCAGCCACAGCCCGCCTGTCAGCCACAGGCGAGGTGTCGCCCGCTTGACGCCCGCCCCGCGCTTCACGAATCGGCTCCGTCCAGCGCGACAATGGATTCGATGCGGGTATCCCGGCCCTCGGCGTAGTCCACCACCCGGACGATGAAGTCCGCCACCAGGTACTGGCCGCCGGGTGCGGTCTCAAAAAAGAGCTTGTACAGGCCCGCAGTCGGAAAGACGTGGTGAACCGGAAGTTCGGGCCCGGTATACACCTGGCTGGCCGGTCCGCTCATCAGCTCGACCATCATCCGACTCATGCGGGCGGCCATCTCGGCGGTGTGGCCGGGGTCGTCTGCCATCGTTCTCATGCTGTTCATCAGGGCTGCCATCCGAGGCGTATAGGTATGCTGATGGCCAAAGTGCTCCCCGTCCAGCCGCCAGCTGGCCATATGCACCTCGGTGCCCAAATACAGCCCCAGGTCGGTCACCGGTGTCCCGTCGCGGCTGAAGACACACACCAGCTCCACCTCGTGGCCGGCAACCGGTGGATCGGGCGAGCTGCGCAGGCTGACCCGATACGGGCCAAAGGCTTTGTCCCGGCTCAGGTCCGGTTCGCCGGCCGCTGCGCCTTCAGGGGCGCTGGCGCCGCTCACCGGGACACGAAACTGCTTGAGCCAGCTCCTGTCCTTATAGGTGAACTCGCTCACGATCATATACTCCCCGGCCGTGGGAAACACGTGCGGGAAGTGGAAGCTGGCCGCGCTCAGGTCCTGGTCGGTCAGGGGGAAAAAATCTTCGTGGTGAGTGTGGGCGAAAACGCGCAGAT
>WTHE01000597.1 GCA_011523315.1 Candidatus Binatota bacterium | reverse complement strand
GCTCTTGAACGGGCGGCAGGCGGCTCAGCAGAGTCCGGAGTTGCTCAGGCGTGAGCGGCGTGGTCTGCGCGAGGGGCGGACGCGCTTCGCCGGCGTCCCAGTCGGGCCGGCCCTCGCTGAGCGCGAAGGGCGGCCACTCGCCCTCGTATTCGACCGATTCAAGCGATGCACTTGGCGCGGATGGACCATCTTCAACCGCGCTCAGGCCGCCGCCTGATCCGTTTCGGGTGCAGCTCAGGGCCGCCAGCGCCGGTAGAATAAGAAGTATCAACAGGTGAGAACGTCGGATCATGGGAATTCGCTCCTTCGGGCGCAGTCCGGCACAGCTGGAGACGGCAGGAACGTTTCCGCCGGCTGCTGAGGGTGCCGCGTGCGATTCCGAACCGGTCAACCCGATCTGCCGATCATCCGCCCGCTCCATCTTCGCCCCTCCGTTTCGCCCGCATGAAGTCGATCACCTGCGCGGTCAGCGCCCGGTTCGGCTCAACCGGTGCGGCTTCCGCTTCCACTTCCGCCGCGTCCATCGCCGCCTGCGCGGTCGGATAGTTCGCGCCCCGACCCTGGTCCTCGCCCGTAACCCGATCCCGTACAACGAAAGACCAAAGGCCGGAGCGTTCCAACGCGACAACCGCCGCCCGCGTCCGGTTCGCAAGTTCGCCGTTGATGTAATCCCCGCGTCGCGTCAACTTCCAGCCCGTCATGATATCCTCCTGTAAGCAGAAGACAAGTAGGCCTGTTCATCCTCAAGGATCGCGCGCAGAATCCCGCCCATTGCTCGATGATGCCGCTCCCAGAGTTCCAGCCACGTCCACGCGACGCACCTTTCCAGATCATCGATCTCGCTTGCGATCCGGACCAGGTCCGGATTCTTTTTGCCGCGCCCGCGGTCAGGGCCAGCCGCCCGCAGGCGCGATGCCAAGCCTGCCGCGCTGACAACCAAGACCGGCAACTTGTGGCTTGGGCCCGGGGATACCGCAAGAGAGACCAGCACGCCCGCGCCGGTGTTGGCATGCCCGATCCCAGCCGCCAGCGTCGCGACCTCTTTCACCTCGGCGCGTATCCAGTAGCCGCCGGGAATGTCCACCTGCTTGCCGCTCTCGATAGCCTGCGCCAGCAGGGGGGACAGCAGCTCGAAAACCGCATCGTCCACTTGCGCCCGGGCGCATTCCACTTCATGGCCGCTCTCCTCCGTGATGTGCCGGAGGGCGGCCCGGCGTTCCGTGCGCCGTGGGTTGGCCGTCCTGTTTCGTTTGCCCATGCGTTCAACCCCCGCAAGTGGACAGCCCCAAATCACTCTGAGCGCTGGTCCTCATTCCCGTCAGCCCGGCCGGAATGCAGCCGCACAGTTCGTTGCCGCCAAGAAACAGCACCTCCAGGCTGGCGAGGTTGCCCAGTTTGGACGGAATCGGACCGCCCGAACCGTTGAAACCAAGGCCCAGTTCAGTAATCCGCCCGTTATCGTCAGTCGTAACGCCGCGCCACGCATCAAACGGCCTGTCTGCCGGCCAATTGTCCTTGCGCTCGCAGCTGGCTCCGCCCGTTGCCCCATTGAGCGCGGCCAGCGCGGTCGGCAGCAGGCCGCGAATTCGTCTGCCCATAACCTATCCTCCCTGTGTGAGATCCCGCTCACTCTGTCCGTTTCATCTTGTGTAAAGGCCGCCGCCGTATGCGCCAGCCTGACCATGTCCGCCGTTTCCTGGGCCGCCCACGCCGCCGGCAGGTCGCCCGTCTTTTGCATAGATGCAGCCCTTGCCGAGCGCGAAGAGGGCCCACTCGCCTTCGATGTAGTCGTCGAGTCCGTATTCTACCAATTCAAGCGGATTGCGCCTGCAAGGATTTCGGCGACGTTTTACGCCTGAGGTGGACAATCATCCTCGCCGGCGTCGGCGTCTAGCTGTTTCGACGGCGACGGCTCCGACCCCTCCAAACAGCACTACCAGGAGCGGGAACAGAAAACGACGCACCAGGAAGCCCGACGGTATTCCCTCTGTCCGGCTTACCGGCGCAGTCGCTGTCAGGGTTGCCCTCGCCTGTGCCCGTGCGCTCTGGTCTCCCCACGCCACTGCGGTAACCGTCTCGATTACCTGCGCCCGCGCTGTCCGGTCTTCCAGCGCCATTGCGGTCGAGGTGGCGTCGTAGCGCGCAATTGCCGTGTGGTGTTTCTGCGCTTGCGAAGTTGCGGTCGCGGCGTTTGCCGCCCATGCGGTCGGATATTCCCGCGCCGCTGCAGTCGCGGCTGCGACGTCCGCCGTCCGCGCGGTCAGATATTGCTGCGCTACTGCGGTCGCGTCCTCGGCGGTGCGCGCGATGATGGTCCAGCCTCTCTGGGCGATGGCGGTCACGGTCGCGGCGTCCGCCGAGAATGCGGTCTGGAACTCCTGTGCGATTGCGGTTGCGGTCTGCGCGGTTTCGGGGTGCTGAGCGACGATGGTCTGGTTTGCCTGCGCCGCTGTGGTCGCGGTCGCGGCAATTTGTGTTAGTAAACCTAGATTCCCCTGTGCGATTGAGGTCGCGGTCGCTGCGTTCTCCGTCACGATGGCCTGGTTCATTTGCGCCACTGAGGTCACCGTCTCGATTGCCTGCGCCCGTGCAGCTTGGTCTTCCTGCGCCCATGCGGTCGCGTTCAGGGCATTGTGCGCGATGATGGTTTGATTCGCTTGCGCTACTGCGGTCACTGTCTCGACTGCCTGTGCCCGCCCGGCCTGGTCTTCCCGCGCCCATGCGGTCGCGTTCACGGCGTTCTGCGCAACGATGGTCTGATTCGCCTGTGCCCGCGCGTTCTGGACTACCTGTGGCGCCCGTGGGGTCGCGGTCGGGTCTGGCGGGAAAAGCTCTTCCGCTGATGGGATCCACATTACTGCGGTCGGGTATGCCTGCCCCCGCGCCTTAGGGGCCGCTAAGGCACGCGCCTGTGCGGTCGCGAAGGCAGGCTGCGCCCAAGCGGTTGCGAACGCATCCTGATCCGCCCGAGCGGTCGCGGTCTGGTACAGTCCCGGCTCTGCGGTCGCGGTCTGATAGAACCACCGCCACAGGAGGTTGTTTATCTCTGATCCGACCAGTGACGCGGCGTCAGCGGCATCCCACGCGGCATCAGCGGCCTTTGTTGCCAATACCTTTTCCTTCTCCGTCGTCGCTTTCTCGGCCCAAGCTTCAGCCCAGACCGCCGCATGGCTGGCATTAGATGCTGCCTCATCCGCTGCGCTCCTGGCTTCATCCCACGCCCAGGCGACGTTCTCATAGGCCCATCTTGCCTCCTCCATTGCTTCTGTTGCCCACGCCCAACTGTCTGCAGCCTCCCACCACGTTTCTTCTGCCAGCCACCTTTCTTCCGTTGTCGGTTCTTCGTCTGCCGGCCACGCGGCATCAGCCGCAGCCCACACGCGCTCAGCCTCTGCCCACGCCAGCTCTACCTCTTCCAAACCGGTTGTCGCTTTCTCGGTCCTAGGGTCAAGTGCCTCAACGAAGCCTTCCTCAGAAGCATGCACAGTCATCAGCGGCGCGTAGACCCAACCGGTCTGCCCGTCCAGATCGAATCGCAGCCAGTCCCCCACCTGGTTGCGTCCTGTCGCGGTGAACTGTTGCCCGCGCGTAACCTGGCCGATCACTGCATAGTTCGTTCCGGGGCCGGCGCGTACATTTGCCGCATCCCGCGCCACTGTGAACCGCGCCCCGCCCCATGCGGTGGCAGTCGCGGTTGCCCTTGCTTGCGCCTGGGCGATCGCCTGTGATAGGGCCGCGTTGACCAGCAGGACAACGAGAGCGAACAGGGCTATGGCTCGGATCTGTCGATCCATCGGGCTTTCTCTTGTCCTGTGCAGCGCGGCTACGCGGGCAGGATAATCCTCATCATCGGCGGCTGGCTACTGCGCCTTGAGGAAACGCACAAAAAAGAAATGGAGTGAGGCGTATCATTTCTCAAGCGACCCCAGGACCCATCCAGAAAAATATGCGATCACGAGGACATAATCCGTATCCCGGACGAAGTACAGAATCAAGCCGGCAGTGGCGAGGAGTATAAGGAATGCGGTCCATCGCTTTGCCTGAGGAGAGATTACAATTACTCTGCTCAGAATTTTCTTGATGATCTTCGATATAGCAAAGGAGACGATATAGGTAAAGACAATGGGGATGAGAATGCTTAGGCTGTAATCAGCCATTGATGTAGGGGCAAGGAACAATGAGCTTGGTGAAGTGGATCCCAGGGATCGGACCACGGGCTAAGATGCATTGTTCGGTGATTCACCAAGCCTGTGGCGGGCCATTTCAATTGTCAAGAAACGCCGGCGACACACTGCAGACCACAAACTCCGTGTGGCGCTGAGAACACTTGAAGCCAGTAAAACGATTAGCCAGTCTCTCAGCAAACGCACACTTGAAGAAAAACGCTTCGCGCCCCGATGACGGTAGCCCGGTCGCGTTTGACACCATTAGGGCCAGGTGTCTCAAGGCCTTTTATCCTCTGCAGGGCCAAAGCGGCGGTAGACCTGGTAGGGGCCGACGAGCAGCGGAAAAAGGACTGACGGCACAGCCCAGCCGAGCAGATATGCAATGCCGATTCCGTTCGCGCCGCCGCCAGGGTTGCCCAGAATCGAAACTGCAAGCGGCAGGCAGCGCTTCATCCCTCCTCCAGCAAGTCCTCGAGCTCAGCAAGCTGCTGCAAGGCGGACTGTTTCAACTCGACGAGCCTGATGATGAGCCGGACCGCATCGAACGCCTCCGTCGGGCTCTCGCTCTCCACGAGCGCCAGCAGCCGCCTGTACGCGGCCTGGGTAAGGTCTTCGAGCGTGAGCTCTTGTTGGGACATGGCACTGTCTTCCCGCTCTTCCTGCCTCAGGCGCAGGTCGTCCGCAGCGTTTTCGTCAACGCCTACCCCGGTGAATCTCCTGCCTGTCGAATCTTCGGCTACACCGGGGATCGACCGAACCAGGGCAAAGAGATTGTGAATGTCATTGCTTGAGTAATGCAAAGCCCCTTTGCCGTCTCTTTCCATGCCGCGCCAGCCGGCATAGGTGGCGGCCAGCTCGGACCGGGTCGCTTCTCGATCGGTGCCGAAGACCAACATCTGACGGATGAACTCCGGATGCCGAGCGCGCAGTTCATCCAGGCGCGGGCCTTCCATGATTCCGTCCGGGTTGCTGCGTTCCATTGCCGCTCTCAGCCCCCTACCAGTTCCATCAACTTGATGATCATTTGAGGGTGTTCGGCTCGTTTGTAGACATAGGAAGGGCCGAAACTAATTTGGTTGCCTGAAAGTGGTTTCCCGTCGCTGGTCTTTGACATTTCGGCAACATGGAAAAAGGGGACAAGCTTGATCAGATTGCGAATGCGGACCAGGTTGACCATCCCCTTTTCGATAGATGGGAGAAGGAGGCATCACGCGCAAGATTTGGGCGTCACCAGCCCTCCCCTGTTGGCTGTATGGATAACTACCAGATGTAGCCTTCCAGAGGCGGTGAGGGGGGCACATTACCTTCGACGACGACGGTGATAGGGACGGTCAAGGCGGCGATGAGCAGCGACGAGATGAGGAGCTTCAGGAGCGGTGAAGCACTGCGCTGTTTCGTGCCTCAATGTCTCTCCTCCTTGAGAAACGTCGTTGGGGGTGCGCCGCTAGCCGATGGGCACGAAGAGAAGCGAGGTGAGGAGGGCAACCACAATCAGCAGGAGCAGAATGAGCAGGCTTGCAAAGATTATGGATGCTTTGCTGTGTCGCGAGGCCCTTTCCGTCTTGTAGAGCGCCGGCCGAATGGTTACACGCATTAGATTGTGTACTCTCTCTACGGTGCCTGGTGTGTGCCGTCGAATGCTGAAAGCCCCTGCGGTCGGTCGGGACCGGTGTGCCCCGGGCCCAGCCTGGCTTACCCCCCGCGCTGGCATTTCGCGCTACAGGCAGTCTGACTCCCAATTATACCGCCAGCAAATGTCATTCTTATGTCTTTTGGGTCTCTTTCCATACCAATAATATGTCAATATGCCTTCATGCGCTCGACATACTCCGTCCCAATGTTCTGATGTACTGTAAGGATGGTAATATGGTTGAAAAATGCTTCGTATAGACATTCCCAATGCTCTTCCAATGACTACACGAAAACTACTTGCACAACAGCATTACGCCTTTCGAACAGTTCGTCTCACCGCGCTGCCCTCACGCTGCCGTCTCATCCCGGCCCCCGAACAACATCCTCCCACCAGCAGGTGGGGGCGGACCCGTCAA
>WTHE01000518.1 GCA_011523315.1 Candidatus Binatota bacterium | reverse complement strand
GCGGCAGCAGGCGGAGCGCTTGGGGCTATGGCGACATCGTGGGCGGTGTTGAAAAAACCCGACCTGTCGATGGCCCTGAACGGGATTCTGGCCGGGCTGGTCGGCATTACCGCCGGCGCCGATCAGATGGCGGCCCTGTCGGCCAGCATCATCGGCCTGATCGCCGGCGCCATCGTGGTCTTTTCGGTGCTGTTCTTCGACAAGGTCAAGATCGACGATCCGGTCGGGGCCATATCGGTCCACCTGGTGGCCGGCATATGGGGCACCCTGGCCGTGGGCATCTTTGGCGGCCTGGCCGGCGGCGCCCAGCTCGTCAGTCAGCTGATCGGCATCATCAGCATCGGCATCTTCTCCTTCGCCTTCGCCTTCATCGTGTTCAGTATCATCAAGGCCGCGATGGGCCTGCGGGTGAGCGAAGAAGAAGAGTTTGAGGGGCTCGATGTCGGCGAACACGGCAACGTCGCCTATGCCGACTTTCAGACCGTGTCGGTGGGCGGCGGCCTGTCCTCGGCCACGCCTCGGGCCTGAGTCCAAGCCGGCAGGGCGCTCGGGCGACATGTCCCGACCGCGCCCTGCCCTCGCGTCCCCTCGGTATACGCGTGGCCAAGCATGAACGCCTTACAGGAACGTCTCGAGGCGCTGTTTTCGATAGGGACGGAGATCTCCTCGACTCTCCAGCTCGACGAGGTGCTGAACCGGGTGACGGCTCAGGCCTGCCGGCTGATGGAGGCGCGGGTTGCCTCCCTGCTGCTGATTGACGCCGAACGCGGCACGCTCCGCCCGGCCGCGACCCACGGGGCCAGCGACGCCTATCTGGCCCTGCCTGACCGGGAGGTCGATTCGAGCCTGATCAGCCAGGTCATTACCAGCGGCCGGCCGCTGCACATTCCAGACGTACGCCAGGAAACCCGCTATCGCGTCTCTGACGTGGCGCGCCAGGAGGGATTGTGTACGCTGGTGTCGATTCCGCTGCGGACCAAGACGACAATCATCGGCGTTCTCAACGTGTATACCGGCGAGCCGCGCTGTTTTGATGACGACGACCTGCGGCTGCTGACCCTGCTGGCCAGCCAGTCGGCCATCGCCATCGAGAACGCCAGGCTGCACCGCGACGAGATGGAGACCCGCGAGCGGCTGCGCCAGTCCGAGAAACTGGCCGCGCTGGGCACCTTGTCGGCCGGGCTGGCCCACGAGCTGCGCAATCCGCTCAACACGGTCAGCCTGCTCACCTATGCCATGGGTCAAGACCTGGCGGCCGACAGCGCCTTTGCCGCCGATGTCAAGATCGTCCAGACCGAGCTGGCCCGCATGTCGCTGCTGATTGAGCAGTTTCTCGAATTCGCCCGCCCGCGTCCGCCCCACTTTCAGCGCGAACGGATCGAAGAAGTCATGGAAGAAACCCTGCTGCTGATCGGCCCCGAAGCCCGCACGCGGGGGATTCGGGTGGTCAAAGACTGGGCCAGACAGCTGCCGGCGGTATGGGCCGACGGGACCCAGATCAAACAGGTCTTTTTGAACCTGCTGCTCAACGCCATGCAGGCCATGGACCACGGCGGGACGCTGACCGTGCGCATCGCGGTCAGCGGCGGCAGTCTGTTGACCGCCATCATGGACGAGGGCACGGGCGTCTCGCCCGAGGTCCGAGCGAAACTGTTTGAGCCGTTTTTCAGTACCAGACAGGGCGGCACCGGTCTGGGTCTGTCCATCTCCCAGCGCATTGTCGAGAGCCATAACGGCCGCCTGCGTCTGTCCTCCCAGCCCGGAGCGGGTACGGCGGTGATTGTCCGTCTGCCCTTATGACGACGAGCCTCAAGATGACCAAGATTCTCGTGGTCGATGACGAGCGCAACGTGCACTATTCGTTCCGGCGCGTCCTGGGCGGCAGCTACGAGCTGCTGTCGGCCTACTCGGGCCAAGAGGCGCTGCAACAGATTGACGACCCCGCCCTGCGGCTGGTGCTGATGGACGTGCGCATGCCGGGCAAAGACGGGCTGGCGACGCTCCAGGAACTCAAGCAGCGCCGTCCCGATCTGCCGGTCATTATCATGACCGCCTTTGTGTCGGCCGAAACCGCCATCCGGGCCACGACCTTTGACGCCGAGGATTATCTCGAAAAGCCGCTGGATATCGAACGGCTCAAGCGGCTGATCAAAGAAACCCTCCAACGCCCGAGTCCGGCCATGACCGACGGAGCAACCCTCCCCGACGAGACAACCGAGGCGCTGACGACTGGGGGTGAGGCGCTGCTCGGCCAGAGCCGGGCCATGCAGGAGGTGTATAAGACGATCGGCAAAACCGCAGCCCGCGACGTGACCGTCCTCATCACCGGAGAGAGCGGGACCGGTAAAGAACTCGTCGCCCGCGCGCTCAAGACCTACTCCCGGCGCGACCGGGGTCCCTTCGTGGCACTGAACTGCGCCGCCATTCCGGAGTCCCTGCTGGAGAGCGAACTGTTCGGCCATGAACGCGGCGCCTTTTCCGGGGCGGCCGAGGCACGACCGGGAAAATTTGAGCTGGCTCATACCGGCACTCTGTTCCTGGATGAAATCGGCGACATGCCGCCGGTGTTGCAGTCAAAGCTGCTGCGCGTGCTCCAGGAACGCGAGCTGTACCGTCTGGGCGCCCGCGCGCCCCGCCTGGTCGATGTGCGCATCATTGCGGCGACCAACCAGGCCCTGGAAGAGCTGGTGCAGGCGGGCCGTTTTCGCCAAGATCTGTACTACCGGCTCAACGTCGTGCGCATCAAGCTGCCCCCGCTACGCGAGCGGGGAGACGACATCGTGCTCCTGGCCAGACGTTTTCTGCAACGCCAGGCCGACGCCCAGGGACCGCGCGGCTTTTCAGAAGACGCCTGCCAGGCCCTCCTCGACTATGCCTGGCCGGGCAATGTGCGCGAACTGGAGAACGTCATCGCCCAGGCTGTTGTGCGCGCCCGGGGGCCGGTTATCCGGGCCGAGGATCTGGCCCTGCACGACAGCCAGCTCCACTCCGTCGCCCGGGAAGCGGCTCCGACCGGCCCAGCGGACGCCGGCCTCGACGCCCTGTTCGAGCAGCACGCCGGCAAGGTGTCTGCCGTCGCCGAGCAACTGCTGGTCGAGAAGGCGCTCGAACGGACCCGCCACAATCAGGTCCAGGCCGCCCGTCTACTCGGCATCAGCCGCAACGTCCTGCGAGAGCGGATGAAGCGCTACCGCCTGTCCTGATACACGACCGGCGGGCGGAGCGTCCTCGCTCGCTCCGCCGCCTCCGACATGCTACACTGCGCGGGTTATCTCCGAGGAGGTTGGACACATGGCGTGGTTAGAGCAAATAGGCGAACGACTGACCGCCACCAGCGGCCAGCCGGCCGACTCTCTGGCTGTGACGCCGGACCGCATGCGCGAGTTGCTGGAGTTGGCCGGACTGGCCGCCCGCAGCAGCGGCAACCGCACCAACGCGCCGCTGCTGTGCTACATGCTCGGTCTGGCCGTGGGACGCGGCGCGGCGTTTGACGAGTTGGCCGAGACGGTCCGTGAGGCGCTGGCCAGCGACGGCTCGGACGCATCAGATGGCTGAACAGCTCTTCAGCTCCCTTTGGTTCAGGAGCATATCCCATGGCGTGGCTCGGCTCAGAACAACACAAAGAGGTGTTTTGCCGAGAGTTCCTCGATACCCACCAGCCCTACCAGGTCGCTACGCTACGCTGGCCTGAGCTTGACCCGGCGAGCCGGGAGCGGCTGCGGAGCCTGCCCTTCTGGGACGAAGCCGTGGCCACCGAGCGCACGACCGCCGCCAAGGTCCAGGCCCAGACCGCGCTGGAGACCGATCCGCTGATCCGCCGCGCGGTCGCACTGCAGGGTGCGGAGGAGAAGCGGCACTCACAGCTTCTCGACTCTCTGTTGCGGGCGTACGATATCCAGCCTGCCGGCGCCGAAGCGCTGGCCCGACCGGCCGCAGTCGGGGCGGATATCGAGTGGGCCTTCATGCGGGCCGAGTACGGCGAGTGTTTTGATTCCTTTTTTGCCTTCGGCCTGTTTGCCATGGCCAAAGACTCGAGGTTTTTTCCGGCCGCGCTGATCGAACGCTTCGAGCCGATCATCCAGGAGGAGGCGCGTCACATTCTGTTTTTCGTCAACTGGCTGGCCTACCGACGGCTCCAGCTGGGCTGGTGGCAACAGCCTGTTCACCTGGGCCGCCGCCTGACGGCGCTGACCGTTCAGGCCTGGCGGCGGCTGCGGACGGCCCGCGGCATGGATGACGAACATTTCACCGTGCGCGGCCACGAAGCCATTGCCCTCGATATCTCCCCGCGCGGCTTCCTGGAGCTGTGTCTACGGGAAAACGAGCGGCGCCTCGGCGTGTACGACCGGCGCCTGCTGCGCCCACGCCTCGTCCCCACTCTGGCCAGGGCCGCGTGTCGGGTTTTGCGCTAGCCGCTCAGCGCACGCTCTGGTAGCCCGGCGGCCGGTTCTTGGACAGCACAATCTGCCACAGCTGAATGCGACGGGCCTCAAACCCGGCGGCGAAGGACGACAGATAATACTCCCACATGCGCCGAAAGCGCTCGTCATAGCGCTCCCGCAAGACGTGCCAGCTGGCCCGAAAATTGTCGCGCCAGGCGAGCAGCGTTCTGACATAGTCGGCGCCGAAGCTGTGCCAGTCTTCCAGCATCAACAGCCCGTCTGTGGCTTCTCCGAGCTGTTTCATGGACGGCAGGGTGCCCCCCGGAAAAATATAGGTATTGATCCACGGATCCCCGCTGTAGACAGTCTTGTTCACGCCCATGGTATGGAGCAGAAAGAGCCCCTCGGACTGGAGGCAAGCGTCAACAACCCGGAAAAAATCCGGGTAGTTTTTATAGCCGACGTGCTCGAACATGCCGACTGACACGATTGCGTCGAAGCGTCCGTTCGTCTCCGGCCTCAGCCCGCGGTAGTCTTGGAGGATGATATCGACCGGCAAGCCACGGCACAGCCGGTTGGCCAGTTCCTGCTGTTCTTTAGACACCGTGACGCCGACGACCTCAGCCTGGTACTGCTCGGCCGCATACTTGGCGAAACTGCCCCAGCCGCAGCCGATATCGAGCACCCGCATGCCGGGCTGGAGTTGGACTTTGCGGCAGATCAAGTCCAGCTTGGCCTCCTGCGCCTGGTCGAGCGTTGCGGCCTGCTTCCAGTAGCCACAGCTGTAGACCATGCGCGTATCCAGCATTTTTTCGTACAGGTCGTTCCCGATATCGTAGTGCCGCTCGCCGACCTCAAAGGCGCGCGCCCTGCGCTGCTGATTGATGACCTTGGCGACCAGCACGTGTATCTTCTCGCGCAGCGGGATCACTTTTTCGGGCAGGCCGGTCCTGAGCATTTTGGACAGGCACTGGTCGAGCGCCTGACAGTCCCACCAGCCGTCCATGTAGGATTCGCCCAGCCCGAGCGAGCCCGCCGTCAAAACCCGGTGGTAAAATTGCGGATTATGGACGTGGATGTCCCACGAACGGTCGCCGTCAATCTGAATATCCGCCTGGGCGAGGAGATTCTGCACGGTGTCTTGCATGGCCCGGTGTCCTGGCGCTGTCAGCCGAAATCAAAAACCAGCGCTCGATTGGCGTGCCCAGAAAAGGGCGACGAGTTTCGTCAGTCTCCTGTTACATGCAGGGGTGCAGCCAGACGGGAACGCGGGAGACAAAACGCTACCGCCATAGGATAAGGGAAGCATGCGGTCACGCCGCTTTATGACCGGTGACGGCCTCGCGCAGCCCTTCGAGCAGCCCTTCGAGTTTGGCCTGCTGACGCTCGACGGTCGAAAGGCGCATTTCCACATCTCGGCGGAACGCATGCAGCTCACCCCGCAACTCGCTCAGCTCGCTCCGCAACTCCTGACGCAGCTGATCCATCTCGCCCCGTAACTCCCCGCGCAGGTCTCTCATCTCCCCACGTATCCCGCGCAGGCCGGTCAGTATCACCCCGCTCAAGGTGACTCCGACGGCAAGCACAGCGACCACCACACTGATCAACTCGGTCGTCATAGTCCGGCACGATACAAGGTCCCGCGCCGCCCTTCAAGCGCGTACATGGTCTGCGCAAGGCCGGCCTGCACCCTAAGAGAGCTGCACGATGAACCGGGAAGGGTCTTCGCCGAACCGTCTGAGCAGCCTCACAGCCATTCGAATAGAATGATCCATCCCCGTGCCAACATCTAGGGCGTGTTCACACTACAGGGGCTAGGTGTGGTAGGGTGGGGAGATGGAAAT
>WTHE01000717.1 GCA_011523315.1 Candidatus Binatota bacterium | reverse complement strand
ATCCCCGGCGACCACCCGGGCCTTGATCAGAGCCTGGCGCTCCCAGACCTGAGAGCTGGCCTGATGGTAACGTTCAAAGGCCGACAGGGACGAGACCAGCGAGCCGGACCGGCCCGAGGGCCGCAGCCGCGTGTCGATTTTGTACACAGAGCCCTCGCGGGTCTGGACTTGCAGGGTCGAGATGATGCGCTGGGCCAGCTTGGTGAAGAGTTCGTGCGGCCCGACCCTGGAGTGGACGGCGCCCCGCTCGGCCTGGGCGGCCGGCTGATACAGAAAAATCAGATCAAGGTCTGAGTTGTAGTTCAGTTCCCGGGCGCCCAGCTTGCCCATGCCGACAATGGCGAAGCGGCCCGGCAGGGCGCTGAGCCCGAGCTGCGCAAACAGAGCCGCCCGCGCCGTCTCATAGGCACCACCCAGACAGGTCTGGGCCAGATCGGACAGCTGTCTGCTGGCCTGGGTGCAGTCCAGCAGCCCGTTGCTGTCGTTGATCCCAATCCGCAAAAACTCTTCGGTCCGGTAGCGGCGCAGGATATCGAGCCGATCCTCCAGGTCGTTCACCTCGGCCAAACGGGCCGACAGCTCGGCCTGCATCATGGTCTGCGGTTTATGGATGTGGACCAGATCGGCCCGCACCAGACTGTCGAGCAACTCGGGGTGGCGCAAAAAGGTTCGCGACAGATAGGCGCTCGTGCCAAACAGCCCGACCAGGGTGCGCAGGGTGGACGGATTCTCGCGCAGCAGGGCCAGAAAGCTGGAGCGCGCTCCAATCGAGGCGACCAGATTGGCTATGCCGGACAGCGCAAAGTCCGGGTCCGGGGTCCGGGTCACCTCGCGGAACAGACTCGGGGCGAGTTCGTACAGAATCTTGCGTCGCCGGGGGGAGGCCGGAGAGTGCGACGGCCCGGCGTGGAGCAGCACCGCATGCTGATAGCTGTGCTCGATATCACGAAAGCCGAACTGCCGCAGCAACTCGGCGGCCCGTTCCCGGTCGTCGAGCGCCTCAAAAAAAGCCCGGACGGCCTCGGCGTGGGGATCGTCGGCCTGCTGCTGTTCCTGGGGCGCGTAGAAGAGCGAGCAGAAAATCTGATGGACCGCCTCGGTATGGGCGTGGAACAGCGACCGGAACAGCGCCACCTCGTCGTCCGGGGGAGGGGAGTTTTGACTTTTGACTTCTCCCCAGTCTTCGACCCGCAGCCGTCGCGCCAGCACCCGAATCTCCGCCTCGGTGTCCGGCAGGCTGTGGGTTTGACGGTCGTGAACGATCTGGATTTTGTGTTCGACCTGGCGCAGAAAGCGGTACGCCTTGCGCAGGCTGTCACAATCCTCCGCCGCCAGGTAATGGCCCTCGACGAGACGGTCGAGCGCCGGCAGGGTTTGCAGCTCCCGCACATGGCGATCTTTGCCGGCGTGAATGAGCTGGAGCACCTGGCTGACAAACTCAACCTCCCGGATACCGCCACGCCCGAGCTTGACGTTGGAGCTGGCAGGTTCGGCCTTGTTCAGGCTGCGCTCGATCCGGGCTTTCATATCCTTGAGGTCTTCGACTGTCGTGAAATCGAGATAGCGGCGAAACACGAACGGCTGAATCTCGGTAATGAAACGCTCCCCCAGGGCCAGGTCTCCGGCAATCGGCCGAGCCTTGAGCAGGGCTGCCCGCTCCCAGGTCTGGCCCCAGGCTTCGTAATAGCCCAGGGTGTTGGACAGGGAATTGACCACCGGGCCGTTCGCGCCGTCCGGCCGTAGGCGCAGGTCAACCCGAAACACCCGCCCACCGGCCACCTGATCGCTCAGCGCTCGGGTCAATTTCTGGGCCAGATGGGTGAAGAACTCGCGCGGCGCCAGGCTGCCCTTGCTGCCCCCGGTGGTGTGCCCGGCATCGCTCTCGTACATATAGATCAGATCGATGTCAGAGCTGAAATTCAAATCCTGACCGCCGAGCTTGCCCATGCCAAAGACGACGAAGCCGAGCGGCCGGCCGTCGGACGAGACAGCCTGGCCGTACAGCTCACACAGCCGCGCCCGGCTGTACTCGTAGGCGACCTCGACCGCAGCGTCAGCCAGACAGCTCAGCGCCTGGGTCGTCTCTTCCAGCCTGGCCAGGGACAGCAGGTCGCGGGTACCGATGCGCAGGTATGCGCGGTCACGGTAGACCCGCAGCCCGCGCCAGAACTCCTCCTCGGGCAGCTCGTGCGGCAGCCGGGCGCGCAGCGTGGACAGATGCTGGGCGAGGCTGGTTCCCGAGGCGTGGCAATCGGCCAAAAAGGTCGCCTCCCACGCCTCGGCCTGACGCAGCAGGACGGTGGTGAGATGTTGGCTTGCGCCGAGCACAAAAAGCAGGTCGGCACACCGCCGGGCGTCTCCCAGCACCCTGCCCTGGCCGGTGCCGTGGTCGAGCAGGCGGCTCAGATTCGTCGCCGCCAGGCCAGGCTCCGGCGCGGCGGCCACGCCGGCCGCAATGGCGTCCCACCAGGCGGACAGGCTTTCGCGCAGGGGCAGGAGAATGTGGAGGGGCTCGGAGACGGGCGAGACAGGGGTGGACATGGTGGCAGGACGGGCCGTGTCGCGAGCCGAAAGCCCGCGACACGCGACCCCTATTTGCTCAGCGTTTCACACGCCCCCATCAGCCATTTGACGCTGGACATCTCATCGTCGACCAGCGAGCCGAGCAGCTCTTTGCTGTGCTGATCGTCCTGGATCTGGTCAATGGCATCGGTCAGCGGTTTGAGGATCTCGACCGGATCCTTGAGCTGAGCGGCGATGGACTGGAGCTTCTCGATGTCGTTGTTGTCGGTCGAGGCAAAGAACGACATATCTTTCTCGCGCCGTTCGGCCGGGACGGTGCACTGCGGGGAGCCGCCCAGCTCGCGCAGCCGCTCTTCGAGAATCTGAGCGTGGTAAGCCTCGCGCTGCTGCACCACCCGCAGGCCGCCCTTGACGCACTCCTGATCGCTGACCTCAACCCAGCGGTTCAGGTATTCGGCGGCAAAATCCTCGCCGCACCGAAACTCGTCCAGGACGGCCAGGACCAGTTCTTTCTCGGTCTCATAGGATTTGCCGCTGTAGCTGTAGCCCTGGCTGGTCGTGCCGCTCCGCAGCTCCTGCATCTGTTCTTCGAACAGTTCGTCCGAGATCAAGCCCTTGCGGTAGGCCTTGAGCAGTTGTCGTGCCTCAAAATCTGTTGTTGCCATAGTGTGGCTCCTTTCGTGTGATTCCTGCAAACGTATCCACGTGCATAGGAAATCGCCTGTGTCTTGTCAAGCAATCACCCGTGGCTAGAACTTAGGCACAAGTTGGCACGGCTGCCTGTCTGCTGAGCAGCTTTTTGCCCCGACTGCCCAAAAACCGGCTTTTCCCCGCAATTTTCACGCTTTTTACCACGGCGGCGACTGGTACGGTCTTTGCTCATACAGAGCAGACTTCGGGCACAGGGCAGGTGCGTCTGAAGTCACACCAGACCAAGGAGGTAGAAATGATGAGAAAATTTGTGGCGGCCAGCTGTTTAGGCCTGGCAGTCGTGTGGAGTCTGCCGGCCTGGGCAAATGGAGATGCGGTCGAGGAGAGCCTGCGCGCCCTCAATGAACGCATCAAAGAACTCGAACAGGAGGTCGCGCGGCTCAAGCAGCCGGAAGCCCCGGCGGCCCAAGCCGCAGACGCCGAAGCGCCCGACGCCTCGGCCCTGCTCAACCAGCGCGTGACCGCCCTCGAAGACGGCCTCGGCCTGCTCAAGGGCATAGAGTTCGGCGGGATGGCCTACGCGTCCTACAACTACAACTTCAACACGCCGGATTCGGGCGGCAACGATCTGCGCATCTTTGACGTCAACCATAACGACTTCACCATGGACCTGTTGCAGCTCGAGGTCTCGAAGCAGACCGACAGCGGCATTGGCTTCCATACCGTTCTGGACTACGGCAAAACCGCCGGGCTCATTCAGTCCGACTGGGGCGGGGACCTGGCCCACAACTTCGAGATCCAGCAGGCGTATGTGACCTATACCTGGGGCATCGGCAACGGCCTGGATATGCAGTTCGGAAAATTTGCCACCCTGCTGGGCGGTGAGGTGATTGAATCGCCCTACAACCCGAACATCTCCCGCTCGTTCATGTTCGGCTACGCCATTCCCTTCACCCATACCGGGGCGCTGTTCTCCTACGCCCTGACCGACATGCTCAGCCTGAGCGCCGGGGTGGTGAACGGCTGGGACAACGTGGCCGATAACAACAACGGCAAGACCTTTCTGGGCAGCCTGGGTCTGGAAATCGGAGATCTGGCCTGGACCTTCAACGGGGTCTACGGCGCGGAGGACGACGACAGCGGCGCGTCGAAAACGGGTGTCTTCGACACGGTGCTGACCTATACGCCGATGGACCATGTCGATTTTCTGATCAACTTCGACCACGGCACGGCCAGCGATGTCCTGGGCGCAAAAAACGCGGAGTGGACCGGCCTGTCGGGCATCGTCAGCCTGGGCGGCGGCCTGCTGAATCCGGGCTGGGAAAAGTGGTCGGTGGCGCTGCGGGGCGAGTGGTTCTCGGACGACGCCAACTACCGGACCGGCGCGTACGACGGGGACGGCAACGTCA
Source organism: Candidatus Binatota bacterium (assembly GCA_011523315.1). Classification (GTDB taxonomy): domain Bacteria; phylum Desulfobacterota; class Binatia; order Bin18; family Bin18; genus JAAXHF01. Next base: position 1,645 of record WTHE01000717.1, on the reverse strand, counting down.
ACCTGTGGGAAATCACCACGACGCTCAAGTGGGCGATGAGCGACAACCTGCAGGCACGGCTCGAATACCGCCATGACGACGCCAACCGCCGCGTGTTCGGCAAAGACCACCGGTACAAGAAGAGTCAGAACTCGATGATCCTGGAATTCGCCTACCTCTTGTAAGCCAGTATACGGGCGGGCGGGCAGCCTGCCCCACCACGAAGGAGACCGGCATGAAAAAGATCGAAGCGATCATCAAACCCTTCAAGCTTGACGAAGTCAAAGAAGCCCTGGCCAAACAGGGGATTCAGGGCATGACCATCTCCGAGGTCAAGGGGTTTGGCCGTCAGCGCGGCCATACCGAGCTGTACCGCGGCGCCGAGTACGTCGTGGACTTCCTGCCCAAGGTCAAGCTGGAGATTCTGGTCGATGACGACAAAGCCGGGCTGGTTGCTGACACCATTCTTGACGCGGCTCGCACCGGCCGGATCGGCGACGGCAAAATCTTCATCCTGCCCATGGAAGAGGCCGTCCGCATTCGGACCGGAGAGCGTGGAGAGAGTGCGTTGTAGCGGTGCGCTGCGCACCACCGGGCGGGGCGTACTGCCATATGCCCCGCCCGTTATCCGTCACACACAGCCCACAAGGACTGCCCGGACAGGATACACACCGGGCGATTATAACCAGGAGGTTCAGACAATGAAAGGCTGGTTACGAATTGCTCTCCTCAGCGTTCTCGGTGCCGGCACCGTCGGCATGCTTGAAACGTCCCTCGTCGCGTCTCTTGCCCACGCCCAGGACACCGCCCAATATGCCGACTACGACGCCTTCGCCGCCTCACCCGGCTATGCCGTGTTTACGGTGCACAATCTGTGGATGATGATTGCCGCAGCCCTGGTGTTCATCATGCACCTGGGCTTTGCCAGCCTGGAATCGGGCCTCACCCAGGCCAAAAATACCGTCAATATTCTGTTCAAGAACACCTTTATCATCAGCATCGGCCTGCTGACCTATGCCTTGTGCGGCTTCAACCTCATGTATCCGGGCTTCGCCGACGGCTCCTCGGGCTTCCTGGCCTTTGCCGGCTTTGGAGTCGAGGTCAGCGATGTGGTTGCCGGCCAGACCGACATGTATAACGCCGGCTACACCTACTGGACTGACTTCCTGTTCCAGGCCATGTTCGCCGCCACCGCCGCCACCATTGTTTCGGGCGCCGTGGCCGAACGCATCAAACTGTCGTCGTTCATGGTCTTTGCCGCAGTCTATGTGGCCATCTCCTACCCGATTACCGGCAGCTGGAAATGGGGCGGCGGCTGGCTGGACATGCTGGACACCCCGTTTTACGACTTCGCCGGCTCGACGATCGTCCACTCGGTCGGTGGCTGGGGGGCGCTGGCCGGCGCCATCCTGCTCGGTCCGCGCATGGGCAAGTATACCCCCGACGGTCGGGTGCGGCCGATTCTGCCCAGCAATATGCCGCTGGCCACCATCGGCGTCTTTCTGCTGTGGCTGGGCTGGTTCGGGTTCAACGGCGGCTCGGTGCTCAACGCCGACCCGAATCTGGTCTCGCTGACGCTGATGACAACCTGTTTGGCGGCAGCAGGCGGAGCGCTTGGGGCTATGGCGACATCGTGGGCGGTGTTGAAAGAACCCGACCTGTCGAT
>WTHE01000488.1 GCA_011523315.1 Candidatus Binatota bacterium | reverse complement strand
TCGCTTTCTCGAGGTCGTCGTGCGCGCCGGTAGTGAGCTGGTCGAGGATGAGCTGATGACGCCCGACGATTTCCGGGATTTCGTGTGTGACAATCCGGTCCACTTCTGGGGCCAGGCCAACCCGGACTTTTTTAAGGGCACGGCCGTTGAGGCGACCGCAGCCAGCGTTCTGGCCGATACCCCGGTCAGCCTCGGCCACACCGGGCAGGCCGCCCAGCCGCTGTCAAAGTAGTCCGCATCGAAGCCGATACTCTCACAGGAGGCGAGTGAGCATGACTGATTTCGGGCTTGTGTCGATTCCGACCCACTATTCCATTCAACCTGCGGATCTGGCGCGCTGGGCTGAGGCCAACGGGTTTGAGGCCTTGTTCTACGGCGAGCATACCCACATCCCGACCAGCCGTCAGACGCCGTTTCCGCTGGGCGGCGAACTGCCGATGTACTACGCCCAGTTTTTCGATCCCTTTATTGCCCTGACCGCCGCTGCGGCGGTCACTGAGACACTCAAGGTCGGGACCTCGGTGTGCCTCGTGCCGGAGCACCACCCGATCAATCTGGCCAAGGCCACGGCCTGCCTCGACCGGGTGTCGAACGGACGCTTCCTGTTCGGGATCGGGGCCGGCTGGAATGCCGAGGAAATGGCCAACCACGGCGTGGCGTTCAAAGACCGCTGGAAAATCACCCGCGAACGGGTGCTGGCCGTGCGCGAAATCTGGACCAAGGAAGCGGCCGAGTTCCACGGTCAGTTTGTGGACTTTGACCCCATCTGGTGCTGGCCCAAGCCGGTCCAGGCCGGCGGCCCGCCCATCCTGATGGGGGCGACCTCAAAGTGGTCGGCCAGGCGGGTGGCCGAGTATTGCGACGGCTGGTTTCCGGTTGACGGACCCTACGACCTGTCGGCCAGTGTTGAGGCGATCCGGGTCGAGGCTGACAAGGCGGGCCGGTCGATGGACGAGTTCGATCTGAGCGTGATTACCGCAGACGGCGTGTTTGGCCGGAGCGGGCCGGAAAATCGCGTCCGGGAGCTGAGTCAGATGGGCTTCAACCGGGTGTTGTTCCTGATTGAGCCGGCCGAGCCGGACACCCAGTGGCCGGTCCTGGAGCGCTATGCCGGCCTGATCCGCCAGTTTCAGTAGAGCCGGGTGTCGGGTGTCAGGAGCCCGGCATCAGCCGGTTCAGGTCGTCCTGAAGCGTAGCCAGCACCTCATCCGCCACCGCCCGGCGGCTGCGGAGTTTGGCGTCGCGGTAGGCCTCGGGGCGGAGTTCGGCCAGCCGCCTTGCCTCTTGGAGTGTCTCCTCAAGGAGCGTGTCGGCCGGACACGCGCGGTCCAGAAAACCCGCGTCAACCGCCCCGGCCGGGTCGTACAGGCGGGCCTGGATGGTGGCCTGGGTCAGGTGCCGTTTGGACAGCCGTTCGCGGGCCAGGCTGACCAGAAAAGACGGCAGGCTCATGCCGATGGAGACCTCATTGAGGCCGATCTTGAAATCGCCCTCGGCCCCGATACGGGTGTCTGCGGCCAGGAGCATCAGGGCTCCGGCGGCAATGGCGTGGCCGGTACAGGCAACCAGTAGCGGTTGCGGATGGACATACATCTGCATCAACATTTTTGCCCCGGCGGTGACCAGATCGCGGGCCGCCTCAGGGCCTCCGTCGCGCACCACGGACAGGTCGAAACCGGCTGAAAAACGCCCGGGTCGGCCGACAATCACGGCTGCCCGGGCTTCCTGAGCCGCCTGGTCAAGACCGGCCTTGAGCGCGTCGATAAAGGCGTGGCTGACCGCGTTGGCCTTGCCGTCGTCGATCCGCAGGATGGCGACTACGTCCTTGAGTTCGTAGTGCAAGAGTTCGTGTGACATCGTAAGTCTTCCTGGAGTCGGATTGTTCCGGCTTTTATCGCCTGTCCGTTTGTCCTGGTCAAGCAGGGCTCGCCGCTTTGGAGCGGCTCCCTGCTCACCTCCGCAGGAGTCGCTCTTGGCGCCTGTTCCTACTCGGCGATGTGGGACAGAGGCACCAGGAGGCCTATGAGAAGGATGCCTGCCCTGACCAGCATGAACTTCGCCAGCCGGTCAGGGTCTTCGGTTGGCATGGGCACGTCGTCCTCGCCGCTGAGGGAACTCATCACAAACTTGGCCATGCGAACCTCCCGCGTCGCCAGCTCCTCGTCAATTCGGTGGCTGCGGACGCTTCAGCGTTGCACGCACCGCCCCGGGCTGTGTATAAGGGCCTGAGACAGGAGAGCAGCCAGCAGAAAGGGGACACACATGGAACGCGTGACACAACTGGGCTATCTCGGACTGAGTGTGAGAGACGTTGACGAGTGGGAACGTTTTGCCGCCGATATCCTCGGCCTGCAGCCGAACGGACGGGACGAGGACGGTTCCCTGTTTCTGCGTATGGATGAGTACCACCATCGCTTCACCGTGCATCCCGACGGCGGGGATGATGTGGCCTATCTGGGCTGGGAGGTGGCCGACGAGCACGCCTGTCACGCCCTGGCCGAACAGCTGGAGGCGGCCGGTTTCGAGGTCAGCCCGGGCACGGCCGAGGAAAAAGCCGTCCGACGGGTAGCGGGTCTGATTCGGTTCCAGGATCCGAACGGTATTCCCTCAGAAGTTTTCTACGGCCCGCTGATGAGCTTTGAGAAACCGTTTCAGTCGCCCCGGCCCATCTCCGGCTTTCGGACCGGCGAGTTGGGGCTCGGGCATTTTGTGATTCTGGTCGATAACGCCGAGCAGAGCATTCATTTTTATCGGGATGTGCTGGGCATGCGGATCAGCGATTATGTCCACATTACCCCGGCGCCGGGCGTCAGCTTTCAGGCCACGTTCTTCCACTGCAACCCGCGTCACCACACGATTGCGTTTATTGAATCGCCGAAAATCGCCAGGCGCCTGAACCATTTCATGCTGCAGGTGCAGTCTCTGGACGATGTCGGCTCGACCTACTACCTGTGCCAGGATCGCGAGGTTCCGATCACGATGAGCCTGGGCCGGCACACCAACGACCACATGACCTCTTTCTACATGCAGACGCCGTCGGGCTTCGCCGTTGAGTACGGCTGGGGCGCGCGCGAGATTGATGACGCGACCTGGCAGGTCCAGCTGCACACCTCGGGCAGTATCTGGGGCCACCAGCGCATGCAGGCCGGTCTGGCCGGGGTGGTCCAAGACTAGGGCGAGACACAGGGAGAACCTATGCAGTACGCACGACTTGGTGAAACGGGCCTGACGGTGTCGCGCATCTGTCTCGGGTGCATGAGCTACGGGGGTGGTCCGCAGCCCGACTGGGCCAACCCGCGCGACTGGGCGCTGGGCATGGACGAGGCGCGGGAGCATTTTGCGCTGGCGCTCGAGGCCGGGGTGAATTTTTTTGATACGGCCGATGTGTACTCAATCGGTCTGAGCGAGGAGATCACCGGGCATTGGCTGAATGAGATGGCCGCGCGTGACGATATCGTGGTGGCGACCAAGGTGTGGGGCAAGATGCGGGCCGGAGAAAACAGCAGTGGCCTGAGCCGCAGACACATTATCGAGGCGTGCGAGAATTCCTTGCGACGGCTCAACATGGACTACATCGACCTGTACCAGATCCACCGCTGGGACTTTAACACGCCGATTGAGGAAACCCTGGAGGCGCTTGATTCGCTGGTTCAGAGCGGCAAGGTGCGTTACCTGGGGGCCAGCAGCATGGCCGCCTGGCAGTTTTCCAAGGCCCTGTACCTGGCCAAGGAAAACGGCTGGCAGCGCTTTGTCGCCATGCAGAATCACTACAACCTGATCTACCGCGAAGAAGAGCGGGAAATGATCCCGTTGTGTCTTGACCAGGGTGTTGGACTGATTCCGTGGAGCCCGCTGGCGCGCGGGTTTTTTGCCGGAAATCGGGACCCCGACGGGGGGGCATCGGTGACCAAACGTGCCCAGACCGATGCCTTTGCCCACAGGAATTATTTCCGTGAGAACGATTTTGTCGTTGCCGCGACGGTTGAGAAGCTGGCCCATGAACGGGGCGTGAGCCCGACCCAACTGGCCTGTGCCTGGGTGTTGCAGGCGCCGGGGGTGACCTCGCCGATCATCGGGGCAACCAAGCTCCACCACTTGCAGGAAGTCTTTGAGGCGGTCGATATCGAGTTGAGTGCCGAGGAAGTGACGCGGTTGGAAGAGCCCTACCAGCCGCATCCGGTGCTGGGCTATGTGCAGCCGAGTCCGAAGAAGATGGTCGGCTGAGGACAAGACCTTGGACCTCGTTGGTCAACTAGGGCGGGCTTGACGAAGTGGACCTTACAGGTCTATATTCTGGGCTCGGCGAAGAGTCCTGTAAGTTACTAAAAAGATTGGGAAAAAGAGAATAGGGGCGAGAGTCTCAGCCTTGCCCGACTGGTCTCAAGGAATACCCATGCCAAGCGAAGCGGACATTCGCGCTCAGCTCAAGCAGATCGCCTACCCCGGTTCAAAACACGACATTGTGACGCTCGGCCTTGTTGGGGATATCGGCCTGAAAGACGGCACGGTTGTGGTCCATCTGCGGACGACCAATGCCCAGGAGCAGGTGCTCCAGCACCTGAGAGCCCGGATCGTGGCGACGCTGTCAGCCGCAGCCGGGGTTGACCAGGTGCACGTCCATATCCCCGGCCAGCAAGAACAGCCACACGCCCAGCACGGCGCCCAGGCCAGACCCCAGATGAAAGAGCCGACGGTGGTGCCTGGGGTGCAGCGCATTATTGCGGTGGCCAGCGGCAAGGGCGGGGTTGGCAAGTCTACGGTAGCGGTGAACCTGAGCTTGGCGCTCGGCGCCTTGGGCAAGACCGTTGGTCTGCTCGATGCGGACGTGTATGGGCCGAGTGTTCCGCTCATGATGGGCACCCAGGCAAGGCCCCGGCCGGCCCATAATAAGAAGATCTATCCGGTCGAACAGTACGGCATCAGCCTCATTTCCATGGGGTTTTTTGTGGATGACACGTCCCCGGTCATCTGGCGCGGGCCGATTGTGATGGGCATTGTCCGCCAATTTCTGCGCGACGTGATCTGGGGTGAGTTGGAGTATCTGGTTGTCGATCTGCCGCCCGGCACGGGTGATATTGCGCTGACGCTGGCCCAGGAAGTCCCGCTCAACGGCGGGGTGGTGGTCACGACGCCGCAGGATGTGGCGCTGCTCGACGTGCGGCGCGGGATTGCCATGTTCAGACAGGTCCAGGTTCCGATTCTGGGCGTGATTGAAAACATGAGTCGCTATATCTGTCCTGAGTGCCACCACCAGGAAGAGATTTTTGGCCGGGGCGGAGCGAAAAAGACCGGCCTGCCGGTCTTGGGTGAGGTGCCGCTGGTCGAAGATATCCGGCTGGGCGGTGATCGGGGCAAGCCGCTGATTCTTGCCGAGCCCGAGCATCCCGTTTCCCAGGAGTTCAGGGCGATTGCCCAACGGGTCATGGAAGCCGACGATCTCAATGTCCAGCGCCAGGGCCAGCCCGTGCACTGATATCGGCTCCACGAGGAGAACGGCTATGCCCAAACCGACTCTGGTGACCCCTATCGACGAAGACAAGCAGCTGCGCATCCTGTGGGATGACGACGAGCTGAGCGAGTTCTCGTTTGCCTATCTGCGCGGCTGGTGCCCGTGCGCGATGTGCCAGGGCCACAGCGGGGAGCGGAGTTTTGTCAGCGTTGACGACCCGCAGCTGATGGATATCCGCCCGGTCGGCAACTACGCCCTGAACATCGTCTGGAAGGACTGTGAAAACGGCATTTATACCTTCGACTACCTGAGAGAACTCGGAAGAGCTGCGGAAAGCCGGTCGCAAGAGTCACAACACGAATAAGAGAGACGTATGCCAAGTCCGCAAGAACTGCTGGAGTCCCTCAAAACCGTCAAATACCCCGGGTTCAGCCGCGATATTGTGTCCTTTGGCATGGTCAAGAACATTGCCGTCGGGGTGTCGCGGGTGGTGGTTCAGGTTGCGCCCTCAACCGGCAATACAGAGGTGATTGATCAGATCCGGCGCGATGTGCAGGCCACGCTGGCAGCCCAGGTTGAGCTGCCGATTGAGGTGGAAATCCTGCAACCCGGCGGTGGGGAACGACCGGCAGCCCAGCCTCAGGCCCACTCCCTGCCGCCCAAGCCAGACATTCCGGGTATTCAGCACGTCATTGCCGTGGCCAGCGGCAAGGGCGGGGTTGGGAAATCCACCGTCTCGGCGAATCTGGCGGCCGCTCTGGCTTCGGCCGGTCAGCGCGTCGGTATTCTGGATGCCGATGTGTACGGTC
>WTHE01000328.1 GCA_011523315.1 Candidatus Binatota bacterium | reverse complement strand
GAATATTCAGCGCGAAGAACTCACCCCGATTGAGGAAGCCCTGGCCTACCGTCAGCTGATGGACGAGTTTCAGCTGACCCAGGAGGATGTGGCCAAACGGGTCGGCAAGAGTCGGCCGGTCATCGCCAATCTGCTGCGGGTGCTGAATTTACCCGAGGAAATCAAGGCAGACGTTGACCGTGGCAATCTTTCGGTCGGCCATGCCCGCTCCCTGCTGGCCCTGGAAACGCCCGACAGGCAGATTGCGCTGGCCCGTCAGATCATCCGCCAGGGCTTATCGGTCCGAGAAACAGAGACCCTGGTCGCCCGCTCTTTGGAGGGTATCGAACACACAGCGGCTCACGACCGGCCGCCCGGCCCGGAAAAAATGGCCGACCAGGCGCATATTTACTTAAAGGCAATTGAAGAAGACCTAATGCGTCAGCTGGGCACCAAGGTCCGTCTGCATCCCCGAAAAAAGGGCGGCAAGATTGAGATTGAGTACTATTCCAACCAGGAGCTTGACGGTCTGCTGGCCCGCCTGAGAGGCGCAAATCAAAAGCCGCTTGTCTGATCTCTGCCGAGACGCCCTAGCCCTAATGCGGAATTCCCTTTATATTACACGCCGACTCCGTTCGGACACAGGAGACTGCGGGCCGTGTTAGCATTTCCTCCAGATTGGACATTCCTGGGCCAGATTGTTCTATTTCTCGTCCTGTGGGCTGTTTTGCGCCGCGTGCTGTTTGAGCCCAACCTGGACCTGTTGGCCAATCGGGAACACAACAGTGCCGGGGCGCTCCAGGAGGCGACCCAGATCAAGGCCGACGCCGAGGTCAAGGGCCAGGAGTATCGCACCCAGCTGGCCGAAGCGCGCTCGGGCGCCATGCAGGAGGTTGATGCCGTCTACCGTGAGGCCCAGCAGCAGTCACAGGAGCTGATCGAACAGGCCCGCGAAGAGTCCAGCCAGACGCTCGCCCAGCTGCGGCAGAGCCTTGAGAGCGAGATTGCCGATGCGCGCCGCGACCTTGAACAACGCATTCCTGACTTTTCCAACCAGATTGCGGCGCGTCTGCTGGGAAGGTCTTTGACGTAACCATGCGCACATATGTAGCCAATCTCCTCGCCGTCCTCCTTCCGTTGCTGCTGACGACCGCTGCCTGGGCGGCCGGAGAGGGAGGGGGCGACGAGCATCACGGGGTGACTGGAGACCAACTGCTCGGTCTCCTCTTTTTCACCATTAATTTTGTGCTGTTTGTCCTGATCCTGCGAAAATTCGCTCTGCCGTTTGTCAAAGAAGCGCTCCGTAAGCGCAAGGAGACGATTGTTCAGGCGCTCAACGAGGCAAAGCAGGCCCAGGCTGAGGCCGAGCAGGTCCGGCGCGAGTACGAAGAGAAGCTCGCCGGCTTGGAGGCCGAGCAGCAGGCCCTGCGCAGCCAAGCCCTGGAATCCGCCCAACGCGAGAAAGAACGCATTCTGGAAGAGGCCAGCCGTATGGCCGAGCGGGCTCGACTCGAGGCGCACCAGATAGCCGAGCGGGAGGTGGAACAGGCCAGGCGAACCTTGCGTGAGGATGTCGCCGAGCAGGCGGTGGTCATCGCCACCGAGCTGATTCGCGCCCAGCTGCGTCCCGACGACCAGCGCCGTCTGGTCAACGAGCTTGTTGACAAGGTGGGTGGCTGACCCAGGCCGAGCCCAATGAACTCGTTTCCCACCTGATGAGGTAAGCGATGCCAGCAGCCGCCAGACGATACGCCAAAGCCCTGCTCAGCCTGGCCCAGGAGGCGGGCCAAGAGGAAGCGATAGGGGCCGAACTCACCCACATCGCCGGGGTACTGGCCGAGCCGAGCCTGGCCCGGACCCTGGCCCTGCCGACCCTGTCGCCTAAAACACGAAGTGATATTGTTGAGAGCCTGATCGGCGCCGCCGCCCCCCAGGCGCTGCTGGCCAATTTCCTGCGTGTCCTGGCCGCGAACGACCGTCTGAGTGTCGTGGCCGATATTGAAAGCAGCTATCACAGCCTGCTGGAGAAACTGCTGGGCCGGGTGCGGGTGCGGGTGACCTCGGCGGCCGAGCTGTCCGAGGACGAACTGCAAGCCATTGTTGACGCCTTCAGCCACAAGACGAACAAGACCGTCATCCCCGTCGTCGAGCGTGATCCCGAGCTACTGGGCGGGGTGACCGTTGAAATCGAGGGCCAGGTCTACGACGCGAGCCTCAAGTCCCAGCTCCAACGCATCGCCCAGGCGCTGGCCGAGCGGCTGTAGGAGGCACGCGGGAACGCAGCAGCAGACGAGTGTGAGGAAAACGAGAAACTCCAGAAACATGAAGAGGGTGTAATGGAACTGCGTGCGGCTGAGATCAGCGAGATTATCAAGCAACAGATTCAGGGCTATGACGCCCAGGTCGAGCTGCGCGAGACGGGAACCGTCCTGTCGGCCAGCGATGGCATCGCGCGGATTCACGGCCTGGATCAGGTCGCGTCCGGCGAATTGCTCCAGTTTCCGGACGAGATGTTCGGGCTGGCCCTGAACCTTGAGGAGGACAATGTCGGGGCGGCCGTGTTCGGTGAGGTCCAAGCCATTAAGGAGGGCGACGAGGTGCGCCGCACCGGGCGCATCGCTGAGGTGCCGGTAGGCGACGCGATGCTGGGCCGGGTGGTGAATGCCCTCGGTCAGCCCATCGACGGCAAAGGCACCATCACCAGCGCCGAGTCGCGACGTATCGAGGTCAAAGCCCCGGGCATCGTGTTGCGCCAGCCGGTCAAAGAGCCGGTCCAGACCGGTCTGAAGGCCATTGACTCCATGATCCCGATCGGTCGCGGGCAGCGCGAACTTATCATTGGCGACCGCCAGACCGGCAAAACCGCTATCGTCATCGATACGATCATCAACCAGAAGGGCGGCGACATGCAGTGTATCTATGTCGCGATCGGTCAGAAGCGGTCCACCGTCGCCCAGGTGGTTGAGCGGCTGACCCGAGCCGGTGCGATGGACTATACGACCATCGTGGTCGCCAGTGCTTCGGACGCCGCCCCCTTGCAGTTCATCGCCCCGTATGCCGGGTGTGCGATCGGCGAGTACTTCCGCGATAACAGCAAGCACGCGCTCGTGATTTACGACGATTTGTCCAAGCACGCGGTGGCCTACCGCCAGCTGTCGCTGCTGTTGCGGCGTCCGCCCGGCCGCGAGGCCTTCCCGGGTGATGTGTTCTACCTGCACTCGCGCCTGCTTGAGCGGGCGGCCAAGATGAGCGAGGACGAAGGCGGCGGATCGTTGACCGCCCTGCCGATTATCGAAACCCAGGCCGGTGACGTTTCGGCCTATATCCCCACCAACGTGATTTCGATTACCGACGGCCAGATTTTTCTCGAAACCGACCTGTTCAACTCGGGCATTCGCCCGGCGGTCAACGTCGGGATTTCGGTCTCTCGGGTCGGCGGGTCGGCCCAGATCAGAGCCATGCGCCAGGTCGCCGGTTCGCTGCGGCTTGACCTGGCCCAGTATCGGGAGATGGCTGCCTTCGCCCAGTTCGGTTCCGACCTCGATGCCGCCACCCAGAGGATGCTGTCCCGCGGCACACGCCTCGTCGAGGTGCTCAAGCAGGGCCAGTACGAGCCGCTGCCGGTCGAAAACCAGGTGGTCATGATTTACGCTGGCACGAACGGCTTTCTGGACCAGCTGCCGGAGTCGGCGCTGAAAAAATACGAGACCGAGCTGTTCCGGTTTGTGGAAACCAGCCAGCCCGACCTCTTGCCGGATCTGCGCAGCAAGCGTGAATTGACGGACGACATCAAGGAGCGCCTCGAGTCGGCCCTGCGGGAGTTCAACGACACTTTCACGGCGTAACGATGGCTACCCTCAAAGCGATTCGTCGGCGTATTGCTTCGGTCCGCAACATTCAGCAGATTACCAACGCCATGCGGATGGTCTCCGCCGCCCGGCTGCGGCGGGCTCAGGAGGCGGCCGAGGCGGCGCGACCGTATGCGGAAAAACTCGAAGCCGTGCTGCACAACCTGGCCGGCCAGAGCCAGACCCTGGTTCATCCGCTCCTCACAAAACGTGAGGAGGCCAAGATTGACCTGATGCTGTATACCTCCGACCGCGGCTTATGCGGGAGCTTCAACTCGTCCCTGATCCGTGAGGCCGAGGCCTTCATCAACGCCCATCCGGCCCAGGAGGTGACGATCTCGTGTGTCGGGCGGCGCGGCTTCGACTATTTTCGGCGTCGCCAGGCCCCGATGGCCGAAGAACACATCAACCTCGGCGGCAAATACACCTCGGCCCTGGCCCACGATATCGGGCTGCGGATGACCGAGCGCTTCCTCAGCGGCGAGTCGGACGGTTTCTACATTCTGTACGCCCGCTTCCGCTCGGCCCTGGTCCAGGTTCCGACCCTCGATCAGGTTCTGCCCATCGTCCCCCAGGAGCAGGACGACGCTGACGCAGTATCGCTCGACTATCTGTATGAGCCGACTGCCCAGGGGCTGCTGAGTCGCCTGTTGACCCGCTATGTCGATATGCTGCTGTACCGGGCTATGCTGGAATCGGTCGCCAGCGAACACGGGGCGCGGATGACGGCGATGGAAAACGCCACCAATAATGCGGTCGAGATGATCGATACGCTGACCCTGGACATGAACCGGGCACGCCAGGCGGATATTACCCGCGAGTTGCTCGAAATTGTGGCAACCGGCGAATCCTTGAAATGAGGGACATGACATGAATGAGGGAAAAATTACCCAGGTGATGGGCGCGGTGGTCGACGTTGAGTTTGAGAGCAGCGACCTGCCACCGATCTACAACGCGCTCCAGGTCACAAACCCGACCATCAGCGACAAGGAATGGAATCTCATCCTCGAAGTCGCCCAGCACCTTGGAGAAAACACCGTGCGCTGCGTTGCCATGGACAGCGCCGAGGGTCTGGTGCGGGGCATTCCGGTCCGCGATACCGGCGATGTGATTACCGTCCCGGTCGGCGAAAAGACCCTGGGCCGTATCCTGAATGTGGTTGGCGAGCCGGTTGACCAGGGCGAATCCCTGGAGGGTATCCACCGCTCGCCCATCCATCGTCCGGCCCCGTCTTTCACCGAGCAGGCGACCGAGGTGGAAATCCTGGAAACCGGCATCAAGGTCGTTGACCTGCTCGCCCCCTATCCGCGCGGCGGCAAGATCGGCCTGTTCGGCGGCGCTGGGGTTGGCAAGACCGTGATTTTGATGGAGCTGATCAACAATGTCGCCAAACAGCACGGCGGCTATTCGGTCTTCGGCGGCGTCGGCGAACGCACCCGCGAGGGCAATGACCTGTGGCTGGAAATGCAGGAATCGGGCGTGCTCGACAAGACCAGCCTGGTCTACGGCCAGATGAACGAGCCGCCCGGCGCCCGCGCCCGAGTCGGACTGTCGGCGCTGACCATCGCCGAGTATTTCCGGGATGAAGAAAACCGGGACGTGTTGCTGTTCATCGACAATATCTTCCGCTTCGTGCAGGCCAACTCGGAAGTGTCAACCCTGCTGGGACGGATTCCGTCGGCGGTCGGCTATCAGCCTACTCTGTCGACCGATGTTGGAGATCTGCAAGAGCGCATCACCTCGACCAAGAACGGCTCGATCACCTCGGTCCAAGCTATCTACGTGCCGGCCGATGACCTGACCGATCCCGCACCGGCCACCACCTTCTCCCATCTGGACGCCACCACGGTGTTGTCGCGCCAGATTGCCGAGCTGGGCATTTACCCGGCGGTCGATCCCCTTGACTCAACCTCGCGGATGCTCGATCCGAACATTCTCGGCGGGGAGCACTATCAGGTGGCGCGGGATGTGCAGGAAATTTTGCAGCGCTACAAAGACCTGCAAGACATCATTGCCATTCTGGGCATCGACGAGCTGTCCGAAGAGGACAAGATCGTCGTGGCCCGGGCGCGCAAGATCCAGCGTTTTCTGTCCCAGCCGTTCAGCGTAGCCGAGCAGTTCACCGGCACGCCGGGTGAGTATGTCCAGCTCGCGGAGACCATCAGGAGTTTCAAAGAGCTGGTCGACGGCCAGCATGACGATCTGCCCGAACAGGCCTTTTACATGGTTGGGACGATTGAGGATGCGCAGAAAAAGGCCGAGGCGCTGTCTGCGGAGTAACGGTCATGGCAGAAACCCTGCGCCTGTTGCTGGTCACCCCCGAACGCACCCTGCTCGACGAAGAGGTCGATGAGGTCAGGGCGCCCGGTACGGTCGGGGAATTCGGCGTCCTGCCCAACCATATTACCTTCCTGTCCTCCCTGCAGGCCGGTCG
>WTHE01000023.1 GCA_011523315.1 Candidatus Binatota bacterium | reverse complement strand
CAAAGTCCTCGTTGGCCTCCCGGTTGGTCATGATGTCGTGGAAGTTGCCCAGCCATTTCTTGAAGCCCGGCAGCGCCCACAGCTCCTCGTACAGGGCCAGCCGCTCTTCCTCTGAGACTTCCAGGGCCGAGCGCGGATCGAATTCATGCTGAAAGCCGGCCGAGGATTGGCGGCACTCTTTGTGGATTTGTGGGTAGTTGGCCTTCCACGCTTGCTGGGTCTCGGGGTTGACTTCCGAATTCCTGAGCGGCGCACAGTAGTTCGGGGTGCGCTGAAAGACGGTCAGCTGGCCGGCTTCCTGGGCGACGATAGGAATCAGCTGGACGGCAGTCGCGCCGGTGCCGATGCAGCCCACCCGCTTGCCGCTGAAGTCAACTTTTTCCTGGGGCCAGTTGGAGGTGTGAAACGACTCGCCCTCGAAGCTGTCAATGCCTTCAAACGGGGGCAGATACTTGGCAGACAAAACACCGACCGCGCCGATCAGAAACTGCGCCCGGGCGCGCTGGCCATTCTCGATCTGGACCTCCCAGCGGTTCGCGTCCTCGTCGTAGACGGCTGAGTTGACGCGAGAATTGAGCTGGATGTGTGGGCGCAGGTTGAACTTGTCGGCTACAAAATTGAGGTAGCGCTCGTTCTCCGGCTGACCCGAAAAATGTTCTTTCCAGTTCCACTCCTGCAGCAGTTCCTCCGACCACGAATAGCCATAGGTTTCGCTCTCGGAATCAAACCGGCAGCCCGGATAGCGGTTCCAGTACCAGGTGCCGCCCACCCCGCCGGCGTCCTCAAAGGCCCGCACCGACAGTCCCATCTGTCTGAGTTTGTACAACTGATACAGGCCCGACACCCCGGCGCCAATCACAATGGCGTCATACTGCTCGACCGCGCCGTTACCGCTTGGCTTTTGCGGATGTTGTTGCGTGTTCCCCATACTGTTCCCTCCTTAGCGTCGTTATTGCCCGCTCAGATATACCCCATCCGTGTGAGCGGTGCGAGAGGCGCAGCAGGAGTCGCAAAAGTTTGGCAAACGAGGCAAGGGCGTGTTGTGACCCGCCCTTTTGGCATTTCGAGCCGTGACTTTTCAAGCACCGACACGACTGGATATTTTGTGTCAGAAGGGTTCCCTTTCAACATCCCGCTATCAGGGATCGTTTGCGGGAGGGAGTGTAATGACACCCTAGAGCAAATTCCGATGCTGTGTAGCTGTCCGTCATTCCTGCGCAAGCAGGAATCCAGGCTTCCAGCCTCCTGGTATCTGGATGCCGGATCGAGTCCGGCATGACGAGAGCGGAACAGCCTAGCTACAACCTAATGTAAAACGCTCTAAGCGATGCGTCTCCTATCAGTCGCTTGGCGGCCAGCAGCAGACCTACAGCCCCTACTGGAGTAATGGATCGACTTCGTGGATCATATGGGCGAAAGAGACTCACCGCATGCTGACCACAGTGTCGCGCGGGTGATCAGCTCCACCCGCGTCTCGGAGGTTCCCAGCGTCATGATTGAGATTATTGGCCCCACAGTGTCCCCGTTCGTCGTCAAGATTCTTGCCGCCGCCGACTACAAGCGGCTCGCGTACACACACACGGAGCAGGTGAGTGTACGCGAGCTGAAGAAATACAATCCTGATACCGGGAAGGTCCCGATAGTCCTGTTCGACGGAGAAGCGGTCTACGACTCGACAGTGATCCTGCGCCGCTTCGACCAAGCGCAACCCACTCCAGCCCTCTTGTCAGAAGATGCCAATATCGCAGCGCAGCAGCGTATGCTCGAAGACTGGAGCGATGAGTCGCTCTATTGGCACCTGATGGCATTCCGCTGGCATCCGAAGAACGAGCACCGCACGATTGCGCAGAATTCCCAGTTCGTGCCGGCTCCGGTCCGTCTGTTCGCAAAGCCACTTCTGCGTCGTTTGGTCGGGAACCTGGCCAAGGCTCAGGGACTGGGACGCCTGCCCTACGCTATGTTGATCGCGGAGTTGGGGCATCGGCTCGATGATCTGGTACTCCTGCTCGGGAAGCAGCCCTTCTTCTACGCGGATCGGCCCAGCGTGGCGGATTTTGCGATCTACGGCCAATTCGCTACCGGCTGTACGGGCGGGGTGACGCCGGACTTCGCCGAGCAAGTCTCCCAACGCACGACGCTGGTCGACTGGCGTAGGCGGGTGGAGGAAGCGATCGTCCAAGAAGAGTCGTGATGGTGATCGCCCGGGCAGAGTCCCGCGCTGCCTTGAAATACGGAGTCGGACGGATGGCGTTTTCGTTCAGAACAGCGGGTCGAGCGGCTCGCCGCCGAGCAAGACCCGCCCGGCGGAATGCTGGAGGCCGCGCGAGGATTCATAGCCAAAGGCGATGGCGTGCAGATTCCTGAGCGCCCGTTCGAGTGGATTGCCCTGCATGAACGCTGCGCGCGTGCCCCGGGCGTACAGCTGGCTGACGGTATCCCGTGCCGTGTCCAGGACATGGAAAGTCGAGGCGTACAGTTCGGCTCGCAGCGGTAGCGGAACCTCGGCATCGGTGCCGGCCAGGTCCCAGACGGCCTTCGTTGCGGCAAAAAGTCCTGCCCGAGCCGCCCGTAACGCGGCGCTGCTGTGGGCAATCAGCTCCTGAATCGGGGTTTGGTCGCGGATCGTCTGCCCGCTGAAGGAGGAGACCTTTGCCCCCAGCGCCTGTCTGGCACTGGCCACAGCCGTGTCCAAGGCGCCCAGGGCGACGGCAACCCCGGCGGGCGCAAACAACAGCGGGAGGGGAAGGCGATACAGGGGACGGTCAATCACGCGTGGCTTGGCCGGGGTGTGGGCGAAGCCTTCGGGCACGAAGACCTTATCGACGCTCACCGCGTGACTGCCGGTTCCACGCATGGCCGCAGCCGCCTGCCAGGTCGGAGAGATGACAAGGTCCGCGGTCGGAATCAGGAAAAGCCGTCCATCGGGGACACCGTTCACCTGGCGCGGCGTATCGCCGTCCATGACAAGACCGGCCAGGGCGCACCAGCTCGCATCCTCACAGCCCGTCACAACCGGCCACTGACCGCTGAGGCGATAGCCGTCGTTTTCCGGCACGGCGCGGCCGGCCGGGGCGGCCGAGAAGCCAAAGTTGCGGTTCGGCTCGGCAAAGAGTTGTGTCCGCTCGTCTTCGGCCAGCCAGCCGACCGCCAGGCAGGCGGGCTGAGAATTACCGATACACCAGCCAACGGCCGGGTCGGCGGCGCTGACCGCCTCAATAGCAGCCAGCGCGACAGTCGGGGAGGCTTCCAGGCCGCCGACTTCGTGCGGGGCGAAGAGGTGGAAGAGCCCGGCTCGGCCGACTGCGTCGAACACTGCGCTGGCCAGTCTGGCTTCTTCTTCTCCTCGGTCAAGATGCTGTCGGATCAGGGGCTGCAGCTCGCGTGCAGCAGTAACGGGGTCCATACGTCCACTCCTCATGCTTATGTTGTCTCTTCTCCACCCTCTCAAGCGAGCACGCCTGGCGCTGCGGCCTCTTGCCTCCCCGCTCTGGGCTGGTATGGGAGCAGTATAAAACTTCGGGAGGGCAAAATGAATCAGCCGAAGCACGTGCTTGAGGGCTATAAGGTCCTGGATTTCTCACAGATTGTAGCCGGACCGACCTGCACCCTGATGCTGGCCGAGATGGGCGCCGAGGTCATCAAGGTCGAGCTGGCCCCGGCCGGCGACGGCGCGCGCCTCGGCCCGGTCGTGCGTGACGGCCGCAGCGGCTATTTTGTCCAGCATAACCGGGGCAAGAAGGACGTGTGTCTGGACGCCAAGACGCCCGAGGGCCTCGCCATCCTTAAAGGCTTGGTCAAGAAAGTTGACGTACTGGTCGAGAACTACGCCCCGGGCGTGATCGGCCGCCTGGGCCTGGGCTACGACGTGGTCAGCGCACTCAACCCACGGCTGGTCATGTGCTCAATCTCGGCCTTTGGCCAGACCGGACCCCTGGCCCATGAGCCGGGCTTTGACTGGGTGGGCGCGGCCTACTCCGGCATCACCTCGATGGGTGGCGAGAAAGGCGGCTCGCCCATCTTCGCGATGGTCGCCATGGGCGACGTGTCAACCGGCGCGCACGCCATGGGCGCGGTATGCGCGGCCCTGCTGTACCGCGAACGCACCGGCCGCGGCCAGCACCTGGACCTGTCGCTGCTCGACACCTACGCCCACTATCACGAGGCCAGCTTCCAGATGTACAGCCTGAGCAAGGGCGCGATCAATCCGACCCGTTCCGGGGCACACTCGTGGTACGCCAGCCCGGCCGGCGTGTTTAAGGGCCGCGAGCGCTATTTCATCCTGATTGCGCCCCTGGAGCAGCACTGGTCGAAGCTGTGCGAGGCCATGGGACGGCCGGAAATGGCCCGCGACCCGCGCTTCACCGACAACGAGACGCGCATGAAGCATCTGGACGCCCTGGTAGACACCATCGAGGGCTGGCTTCGCTCCCAGCCAAGCGATGACGCGGCGCTCGAGACCCTCAAGGCCCACCACGTGCCGGTCGCCCCGATTCTGTCCGTGCCCGAGGCGCTCCAGCATCCCCATCTGCGCCAGCGCGGCACCGTGCGCACCGTGCATGACCGGCTGCTCGGCGACCTGGAGGTACCGGGCTTCGCCCTGCGCTTTTCGGATTTTCCCAGCCCGCTGGAACTCCAGGCTCCGCTGCTGGGCGAGCATAACGCCGAAATCCTGGCCGAGTGGCTGGGCTACAGCCCGGACCAGATCCAGGATCTGGAACGCCGGGGGATTCTGCGCAGCGGCCCGGCCTGATCAGGCCTCGGACACATACGTCTGACGGGTGCCGGTCTCGGCCGCAGTCTGAATCGCCGCGATCATCCGGTGGCGCACAACGGCCGCATCAAAATCAACGCTCAGCCGCGTCCCCTGCTGCATATCGCTGGCCAGCTGCACGTACAGCTGGGCGACGTTCAGGGGAAAGCCCGGCGGCGTTTCCGCCGGCGCCCAGCGATACGTATCGGGAATGGACAGCGGCGCCAGGCCGTCGTCCGTGGCCTGGCCGCCCTGGAGCGTGAGATCAAGCATCTGGACGTGGCCCCCGGCTCCGCTGACCAGCAGATCACCGTCCGTGCCGTTGATCTCCCACAGCAGATTGGTACCCCGCGACTGGCCGCCCCGAAAATGGACCGCAGCGACCGCCCCACCCTGCAAGCGGCCGCTGACCACGACCTGATCGGGCGAGGTGGCGGGCAGGCGCTCGTTCGTTCTGGCGATGGTGACCTCCGGTCGGCGGGTCGCCAGCGTCGCCCCCAGCTCCTCGAACTCGCCCAGACAGTAACACAGTGCGTCCAGGAAATGCCCGCTGGCAATCGTCAGCAGATTCGCCCCGTTGGCCCGGTCCAGCAGATAGGCGGCGGCCGGCTCGACAAACTCGCCGTAGGCCAGCCCCGAGGCGACCACGCTGGTCGACAAGACCGTGCCCACATAGCCCTGGGCGACCAGGTCACGTACCCGGTTGATGACCGGCGCCGCGCGGGCCTGCAAACCGACTGCGGTACACACCTGCTGGCGGCGGGCCAGCGCGGCCATCTCCCGCGCCTCGTCCAGCCCATTGCCCAGCGGCCATTCGCAAAAGACGGGCTTGCCCGCTTCGAGCGCGGCCATCACCAGCTGGTGATGGTGGGGCACCTTGACCGACACCACCACCAGATCAACGTCTGGATGAGCGACCAGCTGCTCATGGTTGTCAAAGGCCAGCGGCGCCTCGAATTTTTCGGCCGCCGCGTCCGCAGACTCGCGGCGGCTGGTGCTCACCGCCTGAAGGGTATACTGGGGCAGAGACGCCAGAGCCGGGATATGCGCCCGCAGCGCCCAGCTGCGGTCCGGGTTGGCGCCGATGATTCCCACCCGTATTGTGTCAGCCATAGTCGTGCCTTTCTGTGAGTTTGCCTCACCTCAGCAGAGTAATGCGTGTATACCACCATCCGCTCCTGCCGCCCAGTCGTAGCGTAGCGTACGTCTGTTCGCTATCCTGGCCTGGAACATGAACAGACACACCGTCCTCAATCTGCTCCGCGCGCATAAAGCGATCCTCTCGCAACGCTTTGGTGTCACAGACTTGGCCCTGTTCGGCTCCTTTGCCCGCGATCAGGCCGCCGACGACAGCGACGTTGATATCCTGGTGCGCTTCGACGGCCCGGCGACATCGAAGCGCTATTTCGGGGTGCAGTTCTACATTGAAGACCTGCTGGATCGTCGGGTCGATCTGGTCACCGACAAGGCGCTGCGGACGGAGCTGCGTCCCTGTGTGGAGCGGGAGGCGGTCAATG
>WTHE01000310.1 GCA_011523315.1 Candidatus Binatota bacterium | reverse complement strand
TGACGCGGTCGGTCCGGCCACCTACAAGATCTTCGGCGAGGACAACTACATGTGGGCGTCCGACTTCCCGCACACCGATTCGACCTGGCCGGAATCCCGGCAGTGGATCGCCAAGGATTTCGATGGCGTCCCGGACGAGGTCACCAAAAAGATCGTGTTCGATAACGCGGTCAAAGTCTACCGCATGGACCTGGACTAAACCGTCCGAGTCCGCCAATCCGACACCGGCCAGGAGGCTCTCCTCCTGGCCTGGCAAACCGGGCGGCACACCTCAGGCGCCCGGGACGACTTCCGCTAAAAATTTCCGCACCACGGCAATCAGGCCCTCCGGATTGTCCAGCATCACATGGTGGTAGCAGTCTTTGACCTCGGCCCAGCGGCCGTCGGGCAGGTCGGCGCACAGTGTGGCCAGCTTGTCGCGGTTCAGCACCGGACTGTTTTCGGCTTTCACCACCAGGGTCGGACAGCTGATGCTGGCCAAACGTCGGCGGCCGTCAACCGGCTCACGAAACAGGGTCCGGCGGTCGAGCTTGGCCACCCACGTGCCGTCCGCCCGTTCGCTGAAGGCGAACCCGGCGATATACTCCAGCCGCTCCTGGGAGAAGAACGATTCGCGCGGCAGGACCTGAAAACGGCTGATCGCCTCGGCCCGCGACGCGAACACCTTGGCCGGTTTCTGGCCGAGTTTACGCAAGAACTGCACGGCCGACTCGGGATAGCTGACGGTCGTATCGACCATCACCAGGCCGGCCAGTTCATCGGCGTGCTCGGTCGCATAGATGACCGCGTTGTGCCCGCCCATGGAGTGCCCCACCAGCACCGGCCGCTCAACGCCAAGCTTGGCCAAGAGCTGGTGGAGATCGTCGATGTAGTGGCGGGTACTGTAGGCCGGGGGGTCGGCGTGCTGACTGTCCCCGTGGCCCCGCCAGTCCGGAGCGATGACGTGGAAATCGTCACAAAAGGCCGGGGCGAAAAAGTCCCACCACTGGGCGTAGGCCGAACCTCCATGTAAGAGGATCAGGGCTTGCTTGCCCGGACTACCCCAGTCCAGATAGTGGAGCCGCAGGCCGTTGACGCTTGCAAACTGATCGCGTGCGCGTGCCATCATGCCTCGTCCGGTGTCCGCGCTAGGCATCTTTTTCGAGCATCGCCTTGACGATCTTGGCCGGCGACATGGGCAGTTCCTGCAGGCGGATGCCGGCCGCCCGGTAGATGGCATTGGCAATCGCCGCCGGCGGCGGCACGATCGGCACTTCTCCGACGCCCCGAATGCCGATCGGGTGGCCGGGATTGGCAACCTCGACCAGAATCGTCTCAATCATCGGCAGGTCGAGACAGGTCGGCATCCGGTAGTCCAGAAACCCGGTGTTCCGCAGCGTGCCCGTGTCGTCGTAGAAATACTCTTCGTTGAGCGCCCAGCCGATGCCCTGGGCCACCCCGCCCTGGATCTGGCCCTCGACATAGCTCGGATGGACGGCCTTACCAACATCTTGTGAAGCCGTGTAGCGCACAATATCGACCTTGCCCGTCTCCGGGTCAAGCTCAATATCAACCACATGGGTGGCAAAGGTCGGACCCACCCCCCGAGGTCGGACCGAGGCGCTGCCCATCACCGGTCCGCCGGCGCGCGGCAGCTTGGGCGCCATCTGTTTGAGGCTCAGCGACTCATGCCCGTTGGTCGTGCACGACACCACGCTGTCCTGAAAAACCACCTCTTCGGGCTTGACCTTCCACAGCGTTGCCGCACGGTGTTTGAGGATGGCGACCGCGTTGGTGGCCGCCTCATACACGGCCATGCCGGTCGCAAACGTCACCCGACTGCCGCCGGTCGTATCGGTGTGCCCAATCGACTCGGTATCGGCCACGACCGGATGCACGTCTTCGGCGGCCAGACCCAGCACCTCGGCGGCAATCATGGCGCACGACGCCCGACTGCCGCCGATGTCCGGGGAACCGGTGACCACATTGGCCGTTCCATCGGTGTTAATGCTGACCGTGGCCGAAGACTGAAAGGCGGCGTTGAACCAGAAGCCCGAGGCCACGCCCCGACCGCGCAGTTTACCGTCTGCGGACTGCGGCGGCGGAGACTGGTAGTGCTCGCCGTTCTTGATCGCCTCGACCGTCTCGACAAAGCCGATCCGCTTGAACTGCGGTCCGGCCGGCTGAGCCGTGCCTTCGCGGGCCGCGTTGCGCAGCCGGAACTCCAGCGGATCGATCCCCAGCTTCTCGGCCAACTCGTCAATCACCGTCTCCGCAGCCATGGCCGGATTCGTCGCCCCAGGCGCCCGATAGGCGCAGGTCTTGGGCTTGTTGACCACCACGTCAAAGCCGTCAATCTGGAAGTTCTCCAAATCGTAGGGCGCTAAAACGGTCATGCTGCCGGCCGCGACCGGAGAGCCCGGAAAGGCGCCGGCCTCAAACGACAGGCGCAGCTCGGCGGCCGTAATCCGGCCGTCCTTATCGGCCCCGATCTTGGCATAGATATGCGAACCCGGCGTCGGACCGGTCGCCCGCAAGACCTCACTGCGGGTCATGACCATTTTGACCGGTCGGCCCGAGAGTTTCGACAACAGCAGGGCAACGTGTTCCAGGTAGACGGTCGTCTTGCCGCCAAAGCCGCCACCGATTTCGGCCGGGATGACCTTGACCTTGCTGGGCGGCATCTTGAGCAGACCGCCGCACAGCTCACGGACCGCAAACGGTCCCTGGGTGCTGACCCACACGGTCGACTGGCCATCGGCATTATACTGGGCCACGACATTATGCGGCTCAATATAGCCCTGGTGGACCATCGAAGTCGAAAACTCTTTTTCCACAATCAGGTCGGCGGCGGCAAAGCCTTCGTCCAAATCGCCCCGCGCAAAGCGGACCTGGTTGGCGATATTGGTCGGGCTGTCAGACGCGTCCGGCGTCCCGCCCGTGCGCAACTCAGGGTGCAGGATCGGCGCGTCGTCCCGCATGGACTCCAGCACGTTTTGCACATGGGGCAGCACCTCGTACTCGACCCGAATCAGCTTGGCGGCCTCCTCGGCAATATGCGGGCTGGTGGCGGCCACCGCAGCAACCGCGTGTCCGTCGTACAGGACTTTGTCGCGGGCCATCAGGTTTCTCGACAGGTGGCGAGGGTTGACCATGTTCTCGCCGATCTGCAACAGACCGTCCTCAATCTCGGGAAAATCCTGGCCGGTCACCACCGCCTTGACCCCGGGAACAGCCAGGGCCGCAGACGTATCGATTGAGACAATCCGGGCGTGGGCGTGGGGACTGCGGAGAATTTTGCCGTGCAACAGGCCCGGCAGGTGAATATCGGCCCCGTACTTGGCCCGGCCGGTGACCTTATCGGCGCCGTCGTGGCGGATCGGACGCGTGCCGATGACCTTGAACTGATGCTCGTGCTGCGCTGCCATGTCTTCCTCCTCGGCTTCGGTAGGGGCAGGACTCAGTGCCTGCCCTGGGCGGCCACGGGGGGCCACCCCTACCGCCGTTTTGCAAACCTGCCCGAAATGTAGCTGGAAAATGCGCAAAAAAATAGGGAAGAGCCAATCCAGCCCTTCCCTATAAAATCTCACTGCGCGTCGCCTCAGCCGCCCCCGATAGCCGGCACGAAATGGATCTCGCTATCGGCCGGGATGGACTCCGACAAACCGCCGGTGATGATCTCTCCGTTGACCGAGACCGCCACCGAGCCAGCCAGATCGTTATCCTCAACAACCCGATCCCGAAAGCCGGGGAACTGACGCTCCAGATCGTCCACAATGGCGCGCAAAGTTACGCCCGTCGCCGTTGTGCGGTCTTTGCCGCCCGACAGCTTTCGCATCAGGGCAGGAATGAAGACGGTCGAGGCCATAGCTATTTGAATTGTCGTAGGGGCACGGCATGCCGTGCCCCTACTCCGCTAACCCTGCTCGATGACCGCCTTGGCGATTTTGCCCGGCGACATCGGCAGCTCTTCCATCCGTACCCCAAGGGCGTTG
Organism: Candidatus Binatota bacterium; assembly: GCA_011523315.1. Lineage (GTDB taxonomy): Bacteria > Desulfobacterota > Binatia > Bin18 > Bin18 > JAAXHF01. Next base: position 2,301 of record WTHE01000310.1, on the reverse strand, counting down.
TGGATGGCGTTGGCCAAGGCGGCCGGCGGTGGGATAATCGGCACCTCACCCACGCCGCGCACACCAACCGGATGACCCGGGTTGGGCACCTCGACCAGGATCGTCTCGATCATCGGCAGATCAAGGCAGGTCGGCATCCGGTAGTCCAGAAAGCCGGCGTTACGCAGCGTGCCGTTCTCATCGTAGAAGTATTCTTCGTTGAGACCCCAGCCCACGCCCTGGGCCACCGCGCCCTGAATCTGGCCCTCGACATAGCTCGGATGGATGGCCGTGCCCACGTCCTGGGTGGCCGTGTAGCGCAGAATATCGACCTTACCGGTTTCAGGATCGACCTCGACGTCCACCACATGGGTCGCAAACGCCGGCCCGACTCCGCGCGGGTTGACCTGAGCCCGACCCGACACCGGTCCGCCGGTCCGGGGCAGTTTGGTGGCCAGCTCTTTGAGGTCCATGGGCTCGTTTTTCTCGTCACTGGGACACGACACCACCCCGTCCTGGAACACGACATCTTTGGCCTCAACCTTCCACACCTTTGCCGCGCGTTCCTTGAGCTGGTTGACCACATCCTGGGCGGCCTCGTACACGGCCGTCCCGGTGGCAAAGGTGACCCGGCTGCCGCCGGTCATATCGGTATGACCGATGGACTCCGTATCGGCCACAACCGGATGGACTTCCTCGGCCTTCAGACCCAGCACCTCGGCGGCGATCATCGCGCACGAGGCCCGGGTGCCACCGATATCGGTCGAGCCGGTCACCACGTTGGCCGTGCCGTCGCTATTGATATTGACGGTTGCGCTCGACTGAAAGCCGGCGTTGAACCAGAAGCCCGAGGCCACCCCGCGGCCGCGCTTCTTGCCGTTCCCGGACTGCGGCTTGGGTGACTTGTAATGGTCACTGTTCTGGGCTGCGTCCAGGGTTTCGATATAGCCGATCTTGCCGAACTGCGGTCCGGCCGGCTGGGCCGTGCCTTCTTTGGCGCCGTTGATGCGTCGGAATTCAAGCGGGTCAAAACCGAGCTTTTCGGCCAGCTCGTCAATTACCGTCTCGCCGGCAAAGGACGAATTGCTCGACCCCGGGGCGCGATAGGCGGCCGTCTTGGGCTTATTGACCAACACGTCAAAGCCGTCGATCTGGAGGTTCTCCAAATCGTACGGGGCCAGCACGGTCATACAGCCCGCCCCGACCGGCGCGCCGGGAAAGGCGCCGCCCTCGTAGGACATCCAGATCTGGGCTGCGGTGATCTTGCCGTCTTTCGTGGCGCCCATTTTGACCTTGATGTGCGAGCCTGAGGTCGGCCCGGTGGCGCGCAGGACATCGCCACGGCTCATCACCATCTTGACCGGTTTGCCGGTCTTCTTTGACAGCACCAGCGCCAGCGGCTCCAGATAGACCGAAATCTTGCCGCCAAAACCGCCGCCGATTTCGGCTGGCACGACCTTCATCGAACTGGCCGGGATATCCAGAATCATGGCCGTCTGGTCGCGGGCGGTAAACGCGCCCTGGGTGCTGACCCAGATCGTCGAGCGGCCGTCAGGATTGTACTGGGCGACCGCGTTGTGCGGCTCGATATAGCCCTGGTGGACCATTGAGGTATCGAACTCGCGCTCGACAACCTCATCGGCGGCGGCAAAACCGGCATCCAGGTCGCCCCGGGCAAAGCGCAGCTGGCTGGCCACGTTGGTCTCTTTATCGCTCTTCTCCTCGGCTCCGCTGGTCCGCAGATCGGACAACAGGATCGGTGCGTCGTCCTGCATCGCATCTACCACACTCTGGACGTGGGGCAGGACTTCGTAGTCAACCTTGATGAGCTTGGCCGCCTCCTCGGCAATATGCGGGCTGGTGGCGGCCACCGCCGCCACTGCGTGCCCGTCGTACAACGCCTTGTCGCGGGCCATGACGTTCAGCGACAGATGGCGGGGGTTCATCGGCAGCTCACCCATGGGCACTACGCCGCTGGGCAGATCCGGCAAATCGGCACTAGTGATGACCGCCTTCACACCGGGTAGGGCGAGCGCGGCCGACGCATCAATGGATTTGATCTTGGCGTGGGCGTGGGGGCTGCGCAGCACCTTGCCGTGCAGCATGCCGGGCAGATCGATATCCGCCCCATACTTGGCCCGACCGGTGACCTTATCCACCCCGTCGTGCCGAATCGGACGGGTTCCGATGACCTTGAATTTCGCCTCTTGTTGCGCCATTGCTTACCTCCCTTGCATGACAGAAGCGGCGTCTAAGACCGCTTTCACAATCTTATCGTAGCCCGTGCAGCGACACAGATTGCCGGCCAGGGCATAACGCACC
>WTHE01000522.1 GCA_011523315.1 Candidatus Binatota bacterium | reverse complement strand
TGCTGGACCAGGGCGGCCGGGACATCCTGGCCGGCCTGGAAGCGACAGAGGCGTAAGCCGTATGCCGGTGTATCTTGTTGGCGCGGGTCCCGGCGACCCGGGGCTGTTGACCCTCAAGGCCAAGCGCTGTCTCGAACAGGCCGATGTCGTGGTGTACGACTATCTGGTCGATCAGCGCATCCTGGCCCACGCCCGTCCCCAGGCCGAGCTGATCTACGCCGGCAAGCGCAGCGGCAGGGCGAGCATGAGCCAGGCCGATATCAACCGGCTGATTGTGGACTGCGCCCGCCAGGGCCAGACCGTCGTCCGGCTCAAGGGCGGCGACCCGTTTCTGTTCGGGCGGGGCGGCGAAGAAGCCCAGGAGTTGGTCGAGGCCGGTCTTGCGTTTGAGATTGTGCCGGGTGTCACTTCGGCCCTGGCGGTCCCGGCCTATGCCGGGATTCCGCTCACCCACCGTGACCACGCGTCTGCGGTCGCGATTGTGACCGGCCATAAAGAAGTCTGGGACACCGCCCCGCACCTCAACTGGGCCACCCTGGCCGGGGTGGGCGGCACCCTGGTCTTCCTCATGGGCACCCGTCAGCTGGGCAATAATATGCAGCGTTTGATGCGTCATGGGCTTTCCGGCCGCACGCCGGTAGCCCTGATTCAGTGGGGCACGCGGCCCGACCAAGACGTGCTGGTCGGCACGGTCGAGACGATTGCCGATCTGGTTGAGCAGCGCGGGTTTGAGCCGCCGGCGGTGGCGGTTGTCGGCCGGGTGGTCGAGCTGCGCCAGCAGCTCAGCTGGTTTGAGACCAAGCCGCTGTTCGGTCGGCGCATCGTGGTCACCCGGCCGCGTCTTCAGGCCGGCGGCTTTGTCGAGCAACTCGAACAGCACGGCGCGGGCGTGGTCCAGTTTCCGACGATTGAAACCGTGCCGGTCGCCGCCTCCGACCGGCTGGACGCGGCCCTGGACGCGCTGCCGAGCTATGACTGGGCGATTTTTACCAGCGTCAACGGCGTGCGCTATGTCTTTGAGCGTCTGGCCGAGCGCCGACTCGACATTCGGAGTCTGGCCGGGGTGCGCCTGGCGGCGATCGGCCCAGAGACGGCCCGCGCCCTGGAAGCCCGCCATCTACGGGTTGAGGCCGTGCCAACGGAGTACCGCGCCGAAGCCCTGCTGCCCGTGCTCGGTGATGTCACCGGCCAGCGGATTCTCCTGCCACGGGCGACCCAGGCGCGGGACATCCTGCCCAAAGCCCTGCGCGCCGCGGGTGCCGAGGTCGATGAAATCGGGGTGTACCAGACCGTTCGTCCCACCACCCGGACCGCACAGCTGCGCGAGCTGCTGCGAGCCGGTCAGATCGACCTGATTACCTTCACCAGCTCCAGCACGGTCCGCAATTTCATGGCCGCATTTGCCGACCAGACTGCTGACCAGGATGCTGACCAGACTGCCGACCAGGCTGCCGATCAGGATATTCCGGCCCTGCTCGGCACGACGGCGCTCGGCTGCATCGGGCCGATTACGGCCGAGACGGCCCGCAGCTATGGGCTGCGCGTCAGTATCCAGCCCCAGGAGTATACGATTGCGGCGTTCAGCCAGGCGATTGTGGACTATTTTCGGGCCGAGCCGCACCCCGCGACCGCGCTGCCTGAGAGCCGGGATTCTTGACCTGGACGAAGAATCGGCCAATGCTGGCAGCCATCACATCCATGGAGGAGAACGCCCATGAAACTGTACCGCTCGGTTCTGTTTGTTCCCGGCAACCGCCCGGACTGGATTGACAAGGCGCCTAAATACGGGCCGGACGCGCTGATCATCGATCTCGAAGACGCCGTGCCGATTGCCGAAAAGGTCCAGGCGCGTCCGATTGTACGGGCCGGCATTGAGCGCCTGCGGGACAACGCGGTCGGCGTCTTTGTCCGGGTCAACGGGCTGGATACCGGACTGACGGGCGAAGACGTGGAGGCCATTGTCACCGCCGGACTCGACGGCATTGCCATTCCCAAGCTCGAAAACGCCGACGAGATCCGCAAAATCGACGCCTGGATCGAGCTGTTTGAGCGCAAGGCCGGCCTGGACCTCGGCACAGTCGAAATCATGGCCATCCCGGAGACGGCCAAAGGGATCATGAACGCCTACGAGCTGGCCTCGGCCTGTCCCCGCGTGGGAGCCGTGATTGGCGGCGTTGGCCAGCGCTCGGGCGATGTCACCAAGGCGGTCGGTTTCCAGTGGACCCGCGAGGGCTTGGAGAGCCTGTACATGGGTTCCCACGTCCTGCTGGCGTGTCGGGCGGCCGGTTTTGAGTACCCGCTCGGCGTCGGCTCGCTAGAGGTCGGCGATACCGAGCTGGTCAAGGCTCAGCTCAGGCGCGCCCGGGAGATCGGTTTTCGCGGCGCCCTGCTGATCCACCCGTCTGCGGTACCGCTGGCCAACGAGGTGTTTGCCCCGTCGGCCGAGGAGATCGAGTGGAACAAGGGCATCTTGCAGGCCATGGCCGAGGCCGAGCAGGCCGGCCGGGCGGCCGTGACCTATGACGGCATGATGATCGACTACGCCCACGTCCGCAACGCGCTGGACTTGATTCACCAGGCCGAGGCGTTCGGCCTCCCGGTCGGCGACTACGCCCAGGTCAAGGCGCTGTAGGACACGGGGTTTCAGCGATACCGGAACTGGGGTTTGCGCTTCTGCAGAAAGGCGTCCCGGCCCTCGAAATAGTCCGGGTTCTCAAACGCCTGAGCGCGCAGCGCCCGGCTCGTCGGCGTGTCGTCCTGGGCGCCGGCGACGATTTCCCGGACGGTCGTCTTGACCGCCCGGATCGTGAACTGCGACAGACGACACAGCTCGTGGGCAAAGGCCCAGGTCTCGTCGGCCAGGGTCTCGGGGTCAAACAGCCGGGTGGCCAGACCCCAGGTCAGGGCCTCTTCGGCGTTCAGCACCTTGGCCCCCATCAGCATTTCCTTGGCCTTTGACGGGCCGACCAGATCGACCAGGCGTTTGGTTTCGTGCAGGGTGTAGGCCACGCCGAGCCGAGCCGGCGGGATGCAGAACCGGGCGGTGTGGTCGGCGTAGCGCACATCGCAGGCCAGGGCCAGGGCGCAGCCCCCGCCAAAGCAATAGCCGGCGATCATGGCAATGACCGGTTTCTCCAGCCCGGTGATGCCGTCCAGGGTCGAGCGGAACAGGTCGTTAAACCGCTCACGCGACTCGGGCGTGGCGTGGACCTTGGGGAACTCGCTGATATCCGCCCCGGACGAGAACACCTTGGCCGTCGCCCCGCGCACAATCATGACCTTGATCTCGGGATTGTCGGCCACCTCGGCCGTGGCGGCCTTGATCCGTTCCAGGACCTCGGAGTTGAGCGCGTTCAGCTTGTCCGGGCGGTTCAGCACCAGGCTGGCGATTTCGCCCCGGGTTTCCAGATACACCGCGTTGTCGTGCATGCCTGTTCTCCTGTTTCTCCGCGCTGCTCACTATGGTCCGAGACGCGCGCCGGTGTCAATCCTGACCGCGTTTCAGCTTGCAAAGCCAGCCTGCAAGTGACAAGCTGGGGCCTCACGCATATGGCACTCCCCGAGCGATATAACACCGGCTATAACCTCGGCGTCGGCGGCGCGGTGGCGTGGAACAACCGCCTGCTGCTGGTGCGCCGCGCCTCGCGCCGCGGGCGCGGCAACTGGCAGGTGCCCGGCGGCTTTGTCGAACCCGACGAAACCATCGAACAGGCGGTGATTCGAGAGGTTCGGGAAGAGGCCGGGGTGCTGGCTGCGGTCGAGGGCGTGCTGGGCCTGCGCAACCGCTACGACCCGGACATCGGCAACAGCATCTACATCGTGCTGCTGCTGCATCCGGTCAGCGGCGAGCCGCAGCCCGACAACGATGAGGTTGACCGGGCGGCTTATCTGACGCTGGCCGAAATCGAAGCCCTGGACCAGATTCCACCCATCAACCTGGAAATCGCTCGACGGGTGTTTGCCCCTGACCGGCGTCTGCTGCTGCCGCAGGAGCTGACCCATTTCACCGGCGTGAGCTACACCCTGTTCGCCGGTTAAGCGCAGGACGGAGGAAGACCCGTGGCCCTGGAAAAAATCACCCACTATTTTGATTACAAAAGCCCCTACGCCTACCTGGCCCAGGCCGAGACCTATCAGCTCGCCCGGGATTTTGACGTAGCAATCGACTGGCTGCCGCTGACCCTCCACATCCCCAGCTTTCTGGGTTCGGCCGAGGTCGGCGCCGACGGGGCAGTCCTGAGCGAAAACCGCAACGCCCACCAGTGGCGACGGGTCAAGTACAGCTATATGGACTGTCGGCGCGAGGCCAACCGACGCGGCCTGGTGATTCGCGGCCCACGGAAAATCTTCGATAGTTCGACCGCCCATATCGGCATGCTGTACGCCAAACAGCGGGGCGACTTCCGGGCCTATCATGACGCGGTGTATGAACGCTTCTGGCGGCGCGAACTCGATATTGAGAACCCGGAACTCATCGGCCGGGTGCTGACCGAGGTCGGCCTCGATGCCGCAGGATTTCTCGACTACCTGCACGGCCAGGGACGCCAGGAACACGACCGGGTCATGGCCGCAGCCGAGGCCGACGGCGTGTTCGGCGTGCCCAGCTATGTGGTCAACGGCGAGCTGTTCTGGGGTGCGGAGCGCATCGTGCGGGTGCGCGAACGGCTGGCCGAACACGGCCACACCCCCCGCTAGGTGCCGTGTGGCCACCCGCCTGCCGATTGTCGGCGTCATGGGTTCCGGCAGCCAGCCGCACGCCGCGCGCGCCCGGCAGGTCGGCGCGTGGCTGGCCCGGGCAGGCGTGCACCTGCTGACCGGCGGCGGCCGTGGCGTAATGGCCGCCGCCAGCCAGGCGTTTGCCGAGACCGTCGGACGCCGGGGGCTGGTCATCGGCATCATTCCCAGCGCCACAGATGACCCGCTGGCCGGGCCAAAAACGGGCTACCCCAACCCCTGGGTTGAGATTCCGATATACACCCACCTGTCGCTGAGCGGCGAGCGCGGCACCGAGCCGCTGTCGCGCAACCATATCAATATCCTGAGTGCCAACGTGGTGATCGCCCTGCCCGGCGGACCAGGAACGGCGAGTGAGGTCGATCTGGCCCTGCGCTACGGCCGGCCCCTGGTCGCCTATCTCGACCGGCGCACCGACATTGAGGGCCTGTCCGACCAAGCCGTGGTTGAGAGCGACTTCTCGGCCGTGCAGGCCTTTGTCCGCGCCCACCTGCTGTAGGGGCGAGGCATGCCTCGCCCCTACCAGCGTTGTGTATTGCCGCTCGTCACCCGCCGCAGCTGAAGAATCGAATAGGCCTCAAACCGGCCGTTCGACTTCGAGCCGCTCCTCATAGCCGTCAGCGGTCGGCCGCAACACCTTGCGGGCGCGCCTGTGGCCGGCGCCATGACCGGGCGGACGGTCGGGGAAACGGACGGTGTGGCCGTCGAACTCGATGGGGTACGTCACCACGGACCCGGCGTCGGTATAGGCCCGGCCCTCAAGCGCTCGGGTGGCGGCATCGAGGCCGATAATCACCAGCGCCTGGTGGCAGTCGTTACGACCGTCAGCCAGGGGATAATTCACCCCCAGGCGCAGAGACAGGAAACGGCCGCCCGCCTCCCAGCCACCGGTGACTTCTTTTTGAAAGCCGCCCGGACGCCCGGTGTAGTACCCGTGCCCGTAAAAGTGTCCGACCAGAAAGGCCAGCGGCCGCAGGCTGTCGTCCGGCCCCGACCAGACGTGGACGGGATTTGTCGGCGACAGAATCCGCAAATAGCTGCCATCAGCCGTGGCGCGGACGGCGGACGGGAACAATCTGGAGCGCAGCTGTCGGCGTAGTGCACTGAGTGACCACATCACGCCCATACCCCGCACGGATGATCTCGACAGTCAACACCTGATCGTCGCTCCAGGCGGGGGCGGACGGGACGCGGAGGCTGTGATAGACACAGTGCGGTATGGGCGCGCGGGTCATCATGATCCAGGGGACCGGCTCTGATGTCGGTAAATCCGTTATCGTCGCCGGTCTGTGTCGCATCGCCAGGCGGCGGGGGCTGCGCGTTGCGCCCTTCAAACCCCAGAACATGTCCAATAACGCGGCCGCGTGTGCCGACGGCGGAGAGATTGGCCGTGCCCAGGCTGTACAGGCTCGGGCGGCCGGGCTGGCGTCGCACACCGATTTCAATCCGGTGCTGCTGAAACCGCACACCGACCGGGGCGCGCAGATCGTAGTCCACGGCCGGCCGGTCGGCACACTGGACGCGGCGGACTACCCGGCCGGACGCCAGCGCCT
>WTHE01000695.1 GCA_011523315.1 Candidatus Binatota bacterium | reverse complement strand
ACCCTGTCACACCAACTCTTGCAGAAAGTCGGCCTGCTGGGCCTCCAGTGCGACCTGCTCCAGGACAGTCTGCGCGACCCACAGGTGTCGCCCACGCAGCGGCTGAGCGAGGTCGGCCAGCAAGCCGCGCAGCTCGACGAGGCCATCCGCGATCTCAACACGACCCTGTCCGACCTGTTGATTTTTTCACGCGAGGTGGCTGTGCAGCGCCAGTCGCATCGCATTGCCGAGCTGTTGCGGGAGGTAAGCCAGGAACTCCAGTCGGTGGCCGCAGCGCGGCAGGTCGAACTCGTGTGCACCGGGGCTGAGCAGGACTGCGAGGTCTTCTTGGACCGCATTAAGCTGAAGCAGGCTGTCATCAACCTGGTTACCAACGCGATTGACGCCTCTCCACCCGGCGGTCGAGTGGAGTTGGCCTTGAGCCGCGACGCAGACCGGGTGTGGGTCGCCATCCGCGACCAGGGAGAGGGCATTGCCGAAACCGATCTGGAACACATCTTCTCGCCCTTTTTTTCGACCAAGGAGACCGGGTCCGGGCTGGGGCTGCCGTTTGCCCAAAAGATTGTCGAACTCCACCAGGGGACGCTGCGCGCCGACAATAACGCCGAGGGAGGGGCGACCTTTGTGGTCGAGATCCCACGTCGCGGGGCTGAGCAGACCAACTGACGGACAGCAGGTCAACAATGATGGGCGTTTGAGTAAGAAAAGGTCATCGTTCACTTTCGGTATGGGGGACAGGCGTGCAACTGGAGGGACGTGTTGTGCTGGTGACCGGGGCGGCCCGGCGGCTGGGACGGGAGATTGCCCTGGAGTTGGCTGCGGCTGGGGCGGACATTATTGTTCATGTGCATACCTCGTCCGCCCTGGAGTTGGCGGCCGCCATCCGCCGTCGTGGACGGCGGGCGCTCATCCTCAGGGCGGATTTAAGTCGGCTGGCCGACGTCCAGCAGTTGAGCGAGCGAGCCCTGGAGTTTGCCGGCCGGGTTGACGTGTTGGTGAATAATGCCGCCCTGTTTTACCCCACCCCCATCGCCAGCCTCAGCCTCAAGCAGTGGCGCGCCTTTCTGGACACCAACCTGACTGCGGCTTTCTGCCTCGGGCTTTCCCTGGGCCGGGTCATGCGTCGTCAGGGAGCGGGAAAAATCATTCAGCTGGGAGATTGGAGCGGGCTGCGGCCGTCCCGGGACTATCTGGCCTACTGTGTTTCCAAGGGCGGCATCCACGCCCTGAGTGTGGCCTTGGCCAAGGCCCTGGCGCCCGAGGTGCAGGTCAATACGGTTGTGCCCGGCCCGGTCTTGCCCCCCGCCACGTATACGGCTGCCGAGCTGGAGCGCCTGCGCCGTGACACGCCCCTGGGCCGGCTCGGGCACCCGCGCGATGTGGTCCGGACGGTCCGCTTTCTGATTGAGCAGGGGGATTTTATCTCGGGTGCGACGTATGTGCCCGACGGGGGGTGGCTGGCGAGCGGTCCGGGCAGGGAATCGTGATGTCCTGCTCCATCAGTTGAGATCACGATTCGGTGGCAGGGACACGGTCTCATACGGGTGCTCACACGGCGCGCCGGGAGCAAACAGATAGTGGTAGGACTGCGTGTGGGTCTGGTAGGCCAGCAGGCTGGATGAACAGGTGCCGTAGCCGTCGAGGTGCAGGCACAGGCTGTTGCGGGTGTCGGGCTGGTAAGGGCTGTCTTCCTGACCGGGCGGACTCGAACCGTGGTCGGCCATCAGACGGCGCAGGTGGGGGATCAGGTTGGCAAAGGAGACAGGCTGGTCGGTCTGGCCGAGCCGCTGGAAGTGGGGACGCAGACGCGCGATGCGGGGACAGCTGGGGTCGTTGAAGTCGCGGTTGGTAAACAGGTACAGACCCGGCTTGAGGGAGTGCAGGGCGAGCGTGGTGGGGGCGGTGTTGAGGACATAGGCCTGCTGGGCGTCGGCGATGACCAGGGTGAAGGGATTATAGTCGTGCGGGGAGGAGCGGACCAGGTGGTTGGCGGCTTGGGCGGCCGACCGATGGCGTAGGGCGTCGAGACACAGCTGACCGCGCGAACGGCGCTGCGGATCCGGGGGCAGGAGTGACTGGCGGTTGAGAATGCCGGCCATGACACCGAAGGCGTTGACGCCCAGCCAGGTGCCGCCGGCGACCCGGTCGCGACCGCCCCAGATCCAGGGCTCGCGTGCCAGCTGAAGCGGGGGATCCGAGGGGCGGGCCAGGAGTTCGTCGCGGTTGGCCGCAGCCACAATCGGATAGTCGGCAAAGACGCGCGAATACAGGACTAAGGTACACATTGCGGGGGCGGATTATAGAAGCGGGGAGGGCCGAATGCAAGCCGAGCAGGTAGGTCGCGCGCGTTGTCTTTGGCCCACCCCTATGCTAGGTTGGGCCAAATCATTTGCCTGGGAGGAAGGATGTTCGAATCTATTGAAGACGTGATCGGCAAATTTGCTGACGAGCAGTATATCTGTGATCGGCGTATTGCAACCATCGTCTATCTGGCGACTCACCTACGCAAACCGATTCTGGTCGAAGGACCGGCCGGAGTGGGCAAGACCGAGCTGGCCAAGGTCGTGGCGTCGTCTCTGGGGTGTCAGTTGATCCGCCTGCAGTGCTATGAAGGGCTTGATGAAGCCAAGGCCCTGTACGAGTGGGAGTACGCCAAGCAGCTGCTGTATACCCAGATTCTCAAAGACAAAATCAGCGAAACCCTCGAAGGGACGACGACCCTGAAAGACGCGGTGGAGCGGATTGCCGATCAGGACACGGTGTTCTTTTCTGACCGCTTCATTCTGCCCCGGCCTCTGCTGCAAGCCATCTCGTCCACCGAGCAACCCGTCCTGCTGATTGACGAGATCGATAAATCAGACAGTGAGTTTGAGGCGTTTTTGCTCGAGGTGCTGAGCGACTTTCAGGTCAGCGTGCCGGAGCTGGGTACGCTACAGGCCAAGCAGATCCCCCTCGTTGTGCTGACCAGCAATAACGCCCGGGAGATGTCGGACGCGCTCAAACGGCGCTGTCTCCATCTGTATATCGATTTTCCGGATCGCAAGCAGGAACTCGCTATTGTCAAGCTCAAGGTGCCGGGCGTGTCCGAGAAATTGGCCGGGGAGGTGGTCGAAATCATCCAGAACATTCGCAAGCTCGATCTCAAAAAGGTCCCGAGTATCAGCGAAACCCTGGACTGGGCCAAGGCCCTGACCCTGCTCAACGTGCACAAGCTTGAAGAAGGGGTGGTGAACGAGACCCTGAACACCATCCTGAAGTATGAGGGCGATGTGCGCAAAGCCGAGGCCGAACTCAAGGACTACCTACAGAAGAAGAAGGCCCAGACCGTTGAAGAAGCCGAGCAGGAAGACAAAGACCTCTTGCACTGAATGGGGGCGGGCGGGGCGAGCGCGTGGCCGACCCCGCCGGACGGGAGCGCGTGCGTATGGACGATAAGATTATTGAATTTGGCAACCTCCTGCGTCAGAACGGTCTCAAGGTGTCGGCGGCCGAAAATATGGACACCTTTGCCGCCCTGGGTCTGCTCGGCCTTGGGGATCGTGCGGTGGTCAAGGATACGCTGCGCTCGACCCTAGTCAAGCGCGCGGTCGATATCTCGGTCTACGACGAACTGTTCGACATGTTTTTCACCGGCCTGGGGGAAATCATCAAAGAGGCCGGCGCGGCAACCAGGCAGGCCATGGAAATGTCCGAAGAAGAGTTCCAGGAGTTTCTCGAACAGCTCAAAGAAGCCCTTGAAAACATGGGCTCTGAGCTGTCAGAGCTGGCTCAGGCTCTGCTCGAGAACAATACCGGTCAGCTGGAACGCATGTTGCGCGAAGCGGCCGAACAGGCCAACCTGCAAGATATCCAGCGCTCGTTTCAAGAGGGGCAGTTTGCCAATGCGGTTGCCCAGCAGCTCGGCTTCGGCCAGCTGACCCAGGAGTTGGCCAACCTGAAAGACGCCCTGCAGCAGGCCGGTCTGTCGCCCGAACAGATTGAACAGATGATGGCCTACCTCGACCGCCGCCTGCAGGATCTGGCCCATATGATCCGTAGCTATGTGCGGGCCGAACTCGAAAAGCAGGACTCCCAGGTCCGCGATCAGCAAAAGATGCGCAGCCTGGCCGATAAGAGCTTCTATTATCTGACCGAAGACGAAATTCGGAAGATGAAAGAGGCGGTGGCCAAGCTGGCCCAGCGTCTTAAACAGGTCATTGCCATTCGCCGCAAACACGCCAAAAAGGGCCGCTTTGACCTGCAACAGACGCTGCGCAAAAACCTCCAGTATGGGGGCGTGCCGTTCAAGATCGTGCTCGACAAGAAGAAAAAAGAAAAGCCTCAGGTCGTCATCCTGTGCGACGTCTCAGACTCGGTGCGCAACGTGTCGCGTTTCATGCTCCAGTTTGTATACTCCATCCAGGATTTGTACTCCCGGGTGCGGAGCTATATTTTTGTCGCCGACCTCGGCGAGGTCACCCGTCTGTTTGAGGACAACGATATTCATTCGGCCATCGACCTCTCGTTGCGGGGGAATATCATCAACATCTACGCCCACTCGGATTTTGGTCGGGCGTTCCGGACCTTCCACCGCGACCATTTCTCGATCATCAATAAGCGCACCACGGTCATCGTCCTGGGGGATGCCCGCAATAACTACAATCTCCCCCACGAGTGGGTGGTCAGAGAGCTGCAACAGCGCGCCAAACAGGTGATCTGGCTCAACCCGGAGAGCAAGCTCACCTGGGGATTTGGGGATAGTGAAATGGACCGCTACGCGCCATACTGCAGTATGGTCGAAGAGTGCCGGAACCTGAACCAGCTGTACCGGGTGATTGATCGTCTGGTCACCGCCTGAGCGCCCTTGCGCCGCGTGGAATAAGGGGGACAACATGGCCCGAGAGAACTTTATCGAGATGCGTGTCGGCGGTTTAACCCTCGACCCGATGACAAAAACCCCGATCGTAATCCTCAAGGACGAGGACAACAAACTCAATCTGCCGATTTGGATCGGCCTCATGGAAGCCACCGCCATGGCCACCGAACTGGAGGGCATTCGGATGGCGCGGCCCATGACCCACGATCTGCTCCGCCGTTTGATAGACGAGCTGGGCGGTCAGGTCGAGTCGATTGAGGTCACCGAACTCAAGGACAACACCTATTACGCGTCGATCTGCCTGCAGGCCGGAGAGAAAAAGCTGACCATCGACTCCCGGCCCAGCGATGCGATTTCCCTGGCCCTGCGGACCAAAAGTCCAATCTTTGTGGCCAAGCAGGTGCTTGAGGCGTCCAGCGTGTTGCAGCAGCTCGAAGACGGCCAAAAAGACGACACCAACCTCTCCAATGTGTCGCGCGACAAATGGGCTGAAATTCTCGAAAAAATGTCCCCGGACGATTTCAAATACAAGATGTAAGGAAAAGGGAAGCGTGATGTCCGTGTGATATCAGTTGTTATCACGATTCCCTTTTGCGCCATGCGACCCGAACGCAAAGCAGCCTTAACCCGCCAGCCAATTGAGCGGCTGGTGGTCTGGGCTCAGCAGGTCTCAAACTGGAGTTGGCAGCGGCCGCGGCTGATTGGCAGTGTGGTCGGCCTCGGGCTGGTCGGACTGGTGGGGTGGGGCGCGTTGAGTCTCGTGTGGCGCCACCAGACCAGCAGCGGTTTGGACGCCCTGCGGGCAGGCTTGGAGCAAATCGCCGAACCAGACTTGGCGCCTGAGGCCCTGGCCGGAGCGATTCAGTTGTTTGAAACCGCAGCTGAGCTGTTGGCCGGCCGGCCGCAGCAGTCGGCCTTCTGGCACCTCGGTCACGCCTATCAGCAACAGGATGCGGTGGACAACGCGGTCGCGGCCTACCAAGCCGTGGTGGCGGACGCCAGGCACGGCGACCATTATCTGGTGCAACTGGCCTGGCTCAAGCTGGGCGCTCTGGCCGAAGACGTCGGTGATACTGAGTTGGCTATCAGCCATTATACCCGGGCTGCGGAGATTGACGGCCCGAGCCAGGCACAGGCCTTTTTGGCCTTGGCCAGGGTTTTCGAGACTGCCGGGGACCGTCAGCAGGCCCAAACCTACTACCGGAAATTTGTGGACACGGCCGACAATTCGTCCCTCAAGGAATTGGTCGAGTATAAGCTGGACGAATAGGGAGGCCAGAAGGTCAAAAATTTTATTCCTTTATGTCTGATAAGATATATTATGTCAACTATTAGGTCTGTATCTCCAGAGACCTCCAGACCTGCCACCTGTGGAAGCTCATCATTCCTAAAGCAGCCAACGGCGCCCTATTGACCTCTCGCGGCTTACAGCGTGTTCAGGGGC
>WTHE01000656.1 GCA_011523315.1 Candidatus Binatota bacterium | reverse complement strand
ACGTACGGTTCTTAGGGGAGGGAGTCACAGCAATGTGACCCTCTTACCCGACACGTCATTGAGCGCTTGGCGGTTGTTGCGCACGGCGCGGTACTATGCGGCGGGAGTACCGCGCCGCAGGAAGCTGTCGTCGTGGCAGAAGCGTTGAAACGGGTTGCTCTGGCGGAAACCCAGGTGGCCAACATCATCACGCGGGATGCCGTTCGTGGCGTCTACGAATGGTGCCGCAGGCACAAACTGATCAAGCGTCAGATGTACGAGGAGGTACTGCCACCTTATGGCTCTGCTCCGCCCGAGGAACCTCGCACGGCGGAAGAACTGAGGCAACAGTATGATCGTGAGGAAATTGAGAATTGTGTTGGGAAATTTCCGTATGGTGGTCTGCTTGGTTCAATCTTCTGCATGGGAGACTTTGGCGATTATGTTATTCGACTAAAAATCCAGCATTTCGGCTCGCATCGACTCTCCCTGCCCCGACCACGGATTGGTGAAGAAGAGACGTATCCTGAAGAGCTTGCGCGGCGCTGGGTGTTCGAGCGCGTACTCTCTCTCGGCTGGACGCCCGAGAAATTCGGCGATTTCGATAGCCACCGTTTTACCTTGGATTCTGGCGAGCACAAGGCGGAACGGTTTGGCAAAAAGTACCAGTGGGTTGCCCTGCGTGAACTGATTGCAAGGGTTGCGGACAATTTCCACATGACGACCGACTTCGATCATCAGGCGGTGACTTATGCAGGGCCATGGCAGTTTTGGGGCCGGGACATCGACCCGACGTTGCGACCTCCGCATCGGCTGCGCAACGAAGATGGCGAGTTCGATCTAGGCCCCACTTTTTCTGAGGACAAAACATGGTGGTCCCCCCCTGGACCGCGTTACCATCGCGACGACCCGCCGGTTGGGAAAGGCTGGGCCGCCGACAGCGCAGACATACCGGAGTTCGAGCCATTGATGAGAAGGCAGGATGACAGAAGTGCACGCTGGGTCGTATTGCGTGCACACTACCGGTGGGGCGACGAGGGTCCAGAAGACGGAGAACTAAATTCTCGTCCCCGTCGCAGGCTTTGGAGCCAAATATATGGTTGGCTCGTTCAGCCCGGCGACCGGGAGGCACTCGTCGCATACCTTGAGGAACACTCCCTTGTGGGGCGATGGATGCCAGAAGTTGGTGGGCACACCGATGCCGCATATCTCGGAGAAGTGCCGTGGGCAACGGCGGCTGACGCTTACCCCGGCACTTGGGAGGAGGTTCGGGCGCGTGGTGATCAGCCGACCTCGATCAAGGTCTGTTCAACATGGGGATCTTATTTCTGGGAGGGTAATGTTCTTGACTGTTCAATGGACCAAGACGTGGGGGTATGGTTTCCATCGCCCATCCTGTTCGAAAAGGGAAAGCTCACATGGGTTTCGGGTACTCGCGAGTGGCACACGCCAGATAGTTTGTCAGCAGTTCGTTGCTTTGAAGATGCTAATCATAGAGTTCTCCTTGCCCGTGAGGATTGGTTGAAACGAATCCTGCGGAAAACGGGTTGCTCGATGGTGTTCGGATGGCTCGGCGAAAAGCGGTTGATCGCCCCGCCTCATGACTATGGTCCGGCCGGCGACTGGACGGAACTCAATGGCACTGCGTCGCTTGCCGGCAATCAATGGAAATTTGGCGAGCGTCGGTTGGAGCGATGTTCGCCCCGTACATGACGCATCGAACTGGCGAGCACTTGCCGAGAAATGACCCGTGAAAGATTAGCCATGTACGATTGCAATCAACACGAGACGAAAGCCAGCACGATGCTGGACCCATCAATCCTGGACGACATCATCCGCCGCGTCGTCGAGGTAGCCCAGCCGGAAAAGATCATCCTGTTCGGCTCCGCCGCTCGCGGTGACATGAATCGCCACAGTGACGTGGACCTGCTCGTTGTCAAGGATGGCGTGGACGCGCTTGACCTGATGGGACAGATATGCCGGAATCTGCGCGGGGTCGGCACTGCCGTTGACGTCATTGTCGTTTCGCCTCAGGATGTCGAACGCTACAAGGACAGCCACGCGCTGGTCATCAAACCCGCGCTGCGGGAAGGCAGGGTGGTCTATGAAACTGCCTGAACGCTTTCCGCCCGACGCCCCGCGGGAATGGATGAACCGCGCCAGAAGCAACCTTGCCCGGCTGAAGAGCCGGGTGCCCGGCGTCTATCTCGAAGATTTGTGCTTCGACGCGCAGCAGGCAGCCGAAAAGGCTATCAAGGCCGTGATGATCGCACGCAACATCGAGTTCCCATACGTGCATGACCTTGACCACCTGTTGTCGCTACTCGAAGAAGGGGGAGAGGCCATACCGGCGGCGGTCCGTCAAGCCGACGAGCTGACCAAATACGCCACGATCATGCGTTATCCCGGCGGGATCAGGCCTGTTTCCGAATCCGAGTATCAGGAAGCCATCGCCATTGCCGAAGCTGTCGTCCAATGGGCGGAGGAACGTCTGTGATCCCCAAGGCCTGCAGTGGACTTCCCAATTGCCGAGGTGTCCCGGCACGCAGCGCAGGAAAAGTCGATCCAGCACGGGCATCCGAACACCCTGCACCTGTGGTGGGTCGGGTAAGGAGGTGACATCGCTGCCGCCCCCTGTACCTTTCAACGAGCGTTTCGCACCAGGGTTGAATGCTGACGCCTCGACTTCCTGAGCCTTGCGAAGTAACAGCGTTGGAAAGCCCCCGATTCGTGGGCAACGCGAGTGTATTTCGCTTTGGCTTCCTGCCATTCTGCGGCTCCTGTCTTCGTTTGAGACGGGACGGGCCAAGGGATCGAGAGTAACCAAGTGCCCCCTGCGCTGCGAGCACCTAGGGGGCCCGTGCCTCGGTTCCTGGCCATGATGGATGCCCAGTGGGGAGTTTGCGTCTTGAGCGCCAGTACAGGGTCTGGCAGGCATCGTGGCGGCCCGTTGGCACAACCCGTTGAAAGGAATGCCATGGCACGTTTTGCGTACTTTGCAGGAATTGACTGGGGCTCGGAAACGCACCAAGTCTGCGTCGTTGACAGCGACGGCCAGACGCTCGGGGAACGCGCCTTCGGGCACAGCGGCGCCGGACTCGCCGAGATGGCCGACTGGCTCCTTACCACAACCAACGCACAGCCGCACGACATCGGTGTGGCCATCGAGGTTCCGCACGGACCCGTGGTCGAGACCCTGATGGAACGCGGCTTCACGCTCCACGCTGTCAACCCCAAGCAGCTCGACCGCTTCCGCGACCGCTGGTCGCCTGCCGGCGCCAAGGACGACCGCCGCGACGCCTGGACGCTGGCCGATGCCTTGCGTACCGACGGCCAGGCCTTCCGACGGCTGGACCCGCAGGCACCCGAAATCGTCGAACTCCGCGAGTGGTCGCGCATTGCCAGCGATCTCAGCCGCGACCAGACACGCCTCGTCAACCGTGCCCGTCAACAACTGTGGCGCTACTACCCACAGTTCCTCAAGCTCGAAAGCAATCTCGCCAGGCCCTGGGTGCGCGAACTCTGGAACCTGGCTTCGACCCCCGAAAAGGCGAGACGCATCCGTGCCAGGACCGTCGCCAGCCTCCTGAAGCGCCACCGGGTTCGAAGGATCAGTGCCGAAGACGTGCTGGAGAGGCTGCGTGAGCCGGCAGTCTCCCTTGCCCCGGGTACCACCCAGGCTGCCGTGGCCCACCTGCAGGTGGTGTGGTCACAACTAGCCCTCACCAATCAGCAACTGACGAGGGCATACCGAGAAATGGACCGCCTGACGGCCGCCGTGTCCGGCTCGGAGGAAGAATCGGGGACACCAGGGCAGCGTGACGTGGACATCCTGAAGTCGCTTCCAGGCATCGGCAGGATCGTCCTCGCCACGCTGCTGGCAGAAGCGCATGACGCCGTAAGCCGACGAGACTATCAGGCCTTGCGATGTCTCTGCGGCGTAGCCCCGGTCACCAGACGCTCCGGCAAGTCCGTCATTGTAGTGCGGCGCCTGGCAGCTCACAACAGGCTTCAGGACGCGGTCTACCACTGGGCCGCCGTGGCGACCCAGCACGACGCCATCAGCAAGGCCAAGTACGCCGCCTTGCGAGCTCGTGGCCACCGCCATGCCCGTGCGCTCCGCAGTGTGGCGGATCGCCTCCTTAAAGTGGCTTGCGCCATGCTTGAAAACCGCACCTTGTTCGATCCAGGACTCAAGCGCCAAGTTCGTCCCGCATGAATCATCCCGGACAAGCATACCCATGTCTTTCTCGGCGGGTAACGAACCGCCCAAAACAGCTTGACAAATGGTGGGGAGTCCCCCCCTGACAAGGGTAGGTATGGGCTGAAATCGGCCTTGCGCGCAACTTTGGAAAGGCGCACCGACATCCGGCATTCTGGTGTCATCACACGCCCAGATGCAGGAGACTCCCGATGCGCCTTCCCCGAGAATGCTATCAGCTGAAGAAGACCATTGAAACGCATTTGCCTCACCTCTCTCAGCCACAGTTGGCCGGTCTGGTTCTGTGGGTCTGCGGGGCCATCCTCGCCGGCAGCGCCTGCCAGAACGCGGTGGCCTCGGCTCTTTCCGTCAAGGGCAACTGGAACAATCTGCGCCAGTATCTCCGGGAATGGCTCTACGACGGCAGCGACCGGGCCAGCCCCTGCCAGACCCAACTGGACGTGACTCTCTGCTTCGCGCCTCTGCTCCGCTGGGTCCTCGCCTGGTGGCACGCCGACCGTCTGGCCTTGGCCATCGACCCCACGCTCAAGGGCGACCAGAGCACCGCCATCGTCATCAGCGTCCTCTACCGCAGTTGCGCCATCCCCGTGGCCTGGCGCATCCACCGTGCCACCCAGAAGGGCTCCTGGTCGGACCCCACCGTGGAACTGCTCAAGCAACTGGCTCCGGCAGTTCCAGAGGAAATGACCGTCATCGTGCTCTGCGACCGGGGCATCTCCAGTCCCAAGCTCTGGAACCAGATCCGCGCCCAGGGCTGGCACCCCGGTATGCGCTATCGCAAGAACATCACCTTCTGCGCCGACGGCGGCAGACGATTGCCCGCCCAGCGCTTCGTTTGCCGGCCCGATACTGCCTGGATCGGCCGGGGCACCGCCTTCAGCGCCACCAAGGCCAAGCGCCGTTGCACCCTGCTGGTGGTCTGGTACGTCGAGCAGGAACAACCCTGGATCATCCTCACCGACCTGGCGCCCGATAAGGTGGGACCCAGTTGGTACGCCCTGCGCTTCTGGATCGAGCTGGGCTTCAAGGCCGTCAAGAGCCTGGGCTGGAAGTGGAACAAGACCAGAAGAACCGACCCCACCCGCATCTCCAGACACTGGCTGGTGCTCTCGGTGGCAACTTTGTTGACCCTGGCCTACGGCACCAGAGTGGAGGACGCCAATGACCTTGGCATCGCCCCTGGCAACCTGCGGACGCCGCCCAAGGTCCTGGCTCCCAATCATCGCAACCCCTGGAGCCGTCCGGCGCGTACCGTCAGCGTATTGCGTCACGGTATCGACTGGCTCCGGCGCTTGATGCTCAAGGGGCGTCTCTGGAGCCGGGTCTGGCTGCTCCCAGAACCCTGGCCAGAACCCAAAACAGGCTTGGAGATTACCCAGCATGCGCCCCCCTAAAACCCATACCTACCCTTGTCAGGATGGGGAACGCCTTGGCATTCACCGACCTTGATACCGGCCGCCGGTGGGACGGAACGATCTCGGGCAATCAATTCCGTTTTGCCGATCCCGACCGCGGCGACGTGGGCGGCCCGGACTCCGATGCCTGGCTCGAAGTCGAGGGCACAGTGCTTGATGCGGGCCGTATCGCCGCAACCCATGACGTGGATTGGGCATTCAGGATCGAAGGCCGGACCGTCACGGGCGGCACCCTGTGTACCGCCCGCCTTCAGCGGGCGGGTTTTGAAGAACCCGTCAGCGCCGTTCCCGGCGACGTGGATCCTCAGCCGCCGTTCACGGCAACCGTCGTCGTCAGCGACGTTGACCAGGCCATTTCCCACTGGGGACATGACCCCTACGAACTGGGGAGCGGAAACGACGCGCCGCTCCTCGAAGACGACGTGCTCACCCTCACGGTATCGTACAGTGGCGGCTGCCGCCGCCACGACTTCACCCTCGTGGCCGACGACCGGTTCATGGAGTCCGATCCGCTCAGGCTCAACGTTTTCCTCGCCCACGACGCCCACGATGACCCGTGCGAGGCGTACCCGACGGAACGGTATGCGTTCGACCTCACGCCGCTCAAAAAGCTGTACCAGGGCGCTTACGGCAGGGACGAAGGCATCATCATTCTCGGTCTCCACAGACCGGTGCCTTCCCGGAGGT
>WTHE01000234.1 GCA_011523315.1 Candidatus Binatota bacterium | reverse complement strand
GTGTCAAGCTTGGGCGGGCGAGGATGAAGCTTCAGCTCTACCGCTTACGGCGAAGGCTGGACAGCTTGATCTCATTGCGGGCCTTGATCGTGGGCCAGCGCCCGCAGGGCTGGTCCGCTGACCCGGTACAGCAGCCACTCCTGCATGTGCTCCAGACCGAGGTGTCGGTAGAAATCGCGGGCCGGGTTCCAGTCCAGAACCTGGAGTTCCAGGCGCGCGCAGCCCCGCTCGACCGCGATGGCCGCCAGGCGCTGCATCAGCCGTTTGCCGATGCCGTGCCGGCGCGCCGCCTCTTCGACAAAGATGTCTTCGAGATGGATGCCGGCCGTGCCCTCCCAGGTCGAGTAGGTGTGGAAGAACAGCGCGAAGCCGACCGGTGCCCCGTCCAGCTCGGCAATCAGGGTTTCAAATTTGGGCTGCTCGCCAAAACCGTCGCGCAGCAGGTCGGCCGGTGTCGTCTTGACCGCGTCGGGCTCGCGCTCAAAGGCCGCCAGACTCCTGATGAAGTGCAGGATGGTATCCACGTCGGCGGCGGTGGCGGAGCGGATGGTGAGCGAGGGCATGATCTGAATGCAGAAGTATGAATGCTGAATGATGAACGGAAAACACACACCATTCAGCATTCATACTTCTGCATTCATCATTTCTCCTTTACGGTTCTGTCTTGACCAGCCGGAATTCGCCCTTGACCGCGTTCCGGTACAGGTTGATCTGTCCAATATGCCGGGCCCGGCCTTCCTCGTCGCTGACCCCCAGGCCGTCTTCGGGAGCCAGGCACAAGACCCCCATCTTGCCGATCTGCTTATTATGGTGGACTTGCAGGGCGGCCTCGCCGGTTCTGTCCAGCGGATAGGTCTCCGACAGCAGGGGGTGAATGGCGCGTTTGACGACCAGACGGTTGGCCTCCCAGGCTTCGCGATAGTTGGCAAAGTGTGAACCGATGATCTGTTTTTTGTTCATCCACAGATAGCGGTTGTCGTACTCATGCTCATAGCCCGAGGTCGAGGCGCAGGTCACGACCTTGCCGCCCGGCCGGGCCACAAAGACGCTGGCGCCAAAGGTTTCCCGGCCCGGGTGTTCATACACCACATCCGGGTCTTCCCCGCCGGTCAGGTCGCGGATGTCTTGGCCGAAGCGGCGCAGTTCACGGCTGTTCTGCGACCCGTCCTCGTTCCAGAACCGGTAGCCCTGGGCGTTGCGGTCGATGACCCACCGGGCGCCAATGGTTTCACACAGCTTGACCTTGTCGGCTGACGACACCACACAGATCGGAAAGGCGCCGGCGTTCAGCACATACTGGAGCGCAAAGCCGCCCAGCCCGCCGACCGCGCCCCAGATCAGGACAATATCGCCCTGTTTGATCTGGGTCCCGTTGGGGCTGACCAGCATCCGATACGCGGTCGAGTTGACCAGAGGCATGGACGCGGCCTCTTCCCAGGTCAGCTGGGGCGGCTTGGGCATCAGCTGGTTGGCCCGCACCAGGGCGATCTCGGCCAGCCCGCCAAAGTTCGTTTCAAAACCCCAGATGCGCTGGTCGGGGTCAAGCATGGAGTCGTCGTGGCCGTCCGGGGCCTGCATATCGACGTAATTGCAGTGGATGGTGACCTCGTCGCCGGGCTTAAACAGAGTCACCCCGGGGCCGACGCGCAGGATCACCCCGGCCGCATCGCTGCCCAGAATGTGGTAGGGCAGGTCGTGACGCTGGTCCCAGGGGCTGCGTTTGGCCGCCCGTTTCAGGAACTGAAAGGTCGGAATCGGCTCAAAAATCGCGCTCCAGACCGTATTGAAGTTGATGGACGAGGCCATGACCGCGACCAGGGCTTCATTCGGGCCGACCTGGGGCAGGGCGACCTCGTCAACATGCAGGCTCTGTCTGGGATCTTTATCCCAGGACTCCAGCCCCTCGAACATGTCGGTTTCATCTCGGTGGGTGGTCACCGCCCGCATGGCATCCGGCAGCGGCAGGGCCGCATAGTCTTCCGGGCCGGCCTGACCGGACGTGATGGCGTGTTGGATGTTTCGCATCGGGGTCGTCATTGTCGAGCACTCTCTCTGTGGTGTAGCCGAGGATGGGGGCGTGGCCTATTCGCTCAGGGGTCAATCAGCACGCCGGGATTCAGCAGACCCTTGGGGTCGAACGACTGCTTGGCGGCGCGCAGGGCGGTGGCAAACAGCTCGGGACGCTGGCGGTCGTACTGGGGCCGGTGGATGCGGCCGACCGAATGGTGGTGGGTCACCGTGCCGCCGTATTTGACCACCGCGTCGGCGGCGGCGGTCTTGATCTCCTGCCACTGTTGAATGGCGCCGGCGTGGGTGCCGATTCCGGTGAAGGTGTAATACGGGGCGGGTCCGTCGGGATAGACGTGGGTGAAGCGGCACGACAGCAGGCCGCCGCCGCACACCTCGTCGAGCGCTTTTTGGATATCGGCCGTCACCCCGGCGTGAAACTCGGCGAAACCCTGCCACGGAATTGCGCTCTCGACCGTATCGAAAATCGCCCCCATGGCCGCAATCGTGCCCATCTGGTAGGGCATGCGCAGAAAGGCGTCACGCCAGTCGCCGACTGAGCCACCGCGTCCGGTGGTCTCGCCGGCGCTGCGAATGACCACGCCGTTGGGCGTCGTCCCGCCGTGGTCGGCGCAGCACTCCAGGGCGCGTTCGATCCAGGTCTCCAGCCCGTGGTCGGCCGATTCAAAGCCGAGCATCAGCATCGCTCCCGAGCGGTCGCTGACCTTGTTGCGTTTGACCTCGGCCGGGTCCAGCAGCCGGCAGTTGGCCGGGTAGAGCCCGGCCTGGCTGAGCGCCCGGACCGCCTCCACGCCGGACTCGAAGCGCTCAAAATGTACGCCTGCAGAGGCGCGGTAGACCGGACGGTCCTGCAGGCGCATCCACGCCTCGGTGATAACACCCAGAATCCCCTCCGAGCCGATAAACATGCGGTCCGGGCTCGGCCCGGCCCCGGAGCCCGGCAGGCGGCGCGACTCGAGTGTACCGCTGGGGGTCACCACCCGCAGGGATTCGACAAAGTCGTCAATATGGGTGTACAGGGTGGCGAAGTGGCCGCCCGAGCGGGTCGCAATCCAGCCGCCCAGGCTGGAGAACTCGAACGACTGCGGGTAGTGGCGCAGGGTATAGCCGTGCGGCCGCAGCTGGTCTTCGAGCGCTGGTCCGTACACGCCGGCCTGAATACGGGCGGCGCGGGAGCTGGCGTCAATCTCCAGCACCTTGTTCAGGTGGCGCAGGTCAATCGACACGCTGGCCGGATAGCTATCGCCGGCCGGTGGCTCAACCCCGCCGGCGGCGCTTGACCCTCCGCCAAACGGAATTGCGACCGCTCCGGCCTGATAACACCAGTCGAGCACCGACGCCACATCGTGCTCGGTTTTGGGGAAGGCGACAACATCGGGCGGGTTGGGAAACTCGGCGTGGACGGCCCGCAACAGGTCCGGGCAGGCCTTGCCGTAGGAGTGGGCTGCGCGGTCGTAGGTCGTGGTCGAACACACGGCCTGTAAGGACGCCGGCGGCGCGATGCGCGGCGGACGCAGCTCCAGGTCCTCGACCCTGGGCAGGGGGCGCAGATCGACATCCGTCTTGCCCAGACTGGCGGCCAAAGCCTTGGCAATGGATTTTTGCTGGTCGGGCGTGGGCTGTTCGTCTTCGTAGCCCCAACCCCAAATCGTTGTGCGACGCTGTGACATGTCTGTATTCCTCGTGACGTTTCTTCCGGTTCTCAATTTCAGTAGCGTCCGAACGGCGGGGCATCAATTGCCGTTTGCAGCTCGATCAGGTGCATGTCGCCCCGGTCGAGGGCTTGTTCGAGCGCCTCGGCCAGACCCTCGGGTGAATCGACCCGGCTGGCGGCCACGCCAAAGGCATTGGCCAAGGCCACAAAGTCCGGGTTGGTCAGGCGGGCCTGATACTCCTCCTGGTAGGCGCTGCGCTGCAAGTAGCCGATCACGCCATAGGCGTTATCATTCACGACAATCAGCGGAAAGCCGATCTGGTGGCGCACGCAGGTGGCCAGCTCCTGGGCGGTGTACAAAAAGCCGCCATCGCCAATGATGGCCGCGACCGGCGTGTCCGGGCAGGCGGCTTTGACGCCGATTGCGGCCGGAAAGCTGAAGCCCAGGAGCCCCGAGCCCTTGGCGCCGACCAGGCCGTTTGGTCGGTAGGAGGGGTAAAAATACTCGGCCCAGTAGGCGAGCTGGGTGTTGTCGATCACCAGCGCGCTGTCCCGGTCCAGGACCTGGCGGATGGCTTTGAGATAGCGCATGACGCCCAGCTCGTCTTCAAGCCGGGCGGTTGTCTCATCCGCCTGCCGCCGCCAGGCTGCGACCCGTTTCTGGCGGGGACCGGTGTACGGCTCGCCTTCCAGGCCGCTGCGCAGCTGGTGGACAATCGCCGGCACGTCGCCGACCAGCGGCAGCGTGGTCGGGTAGTTGCGGCCGATCCAGCGTTCGTCCCATGCAACATGAATGACCTGCTCGGGCAGCACCAGCCCGCGGCGATTGGCGTCAACCTCACGCAGCCGGGTGCCCACAACCAGGGCTGCGTCGCAGCCGGGCATCACGTCGTGGACGGCCAGACGCCGGGCTGCGTTGCCCAGCGACAGGGGGTGGTCTTCGGCCAGCACTCCTTTGCCCGGCGTGCTGGTCAGGACCGGGGCGCACAAGGCTTCGGCCAGCGCGGTCACGTCGGCCGCCAGCTCGGAGCGAACCGCATCCGTCCCGGCCAGTATGATCGGCTGCTTGGCCCGGCGCAGGATGGCGACGGCGGCGTCGAGCTGACTTGGCATGGACGCCGGCGGCGGCGAATCGGGAACGGCCGCTGGCGGGTCCGGTGGTGTGACCTCGCCGCCGAGGACATCGGTCGGGACCTCTATACACACCGGGCCGGGCCGGCCGCTGGTAGCCAGCCGAATCGCCTCGGCGGTGAGCGCCCGCAGATCGTCCCCGGCGCGGGGCGTAAAGGTCGCCTTGGTAATGGTCCGAAACAGGGCGGTCTGTTCCTCAAGCTCGTGCAGCGCGCCCAGACCCCGGCCGATCTTGGCCGCGTCGATATTGCTCGTCAGCATCACGACCGGCGAACAGCTGCCCCAGGCTTCCTGTAGCGCGGACACGGTAAAGCCGGCCCCCGGTCCGGTGGACGAAATGATGACGCCGAGCCCCTTGAGGCGGGCGTAGCCGTCGGCCATATGGGTCGCCCCGGCCTCATGCCGACACACAATATGGCGGATGGACGGTTCGCGGCGCAGGGCGTCATAGATACTGATGTTATGGATACTGGGGATGCCGAAGATGGTGTTGACCCCGGCGTCGTTAAGCGCCTCGACAATCCCGTCCGCTCCGCGTGGCATGCCGACTTCCTCCTACTTGATCACGCCCTGCTGCAACAGCCGCTCCAACTCCGCATCCTCATAGCCCAGTTCGCGCAGGACTTCCCGCGTGTGCTGGCCCAGGGTGGGTGGAGCCAGGCGGACCGCGCCGGGCGTTTTTTTCAGCTTGGCCGGAATGCCGCCGACCTTGATGGTCCCGACCCGGGCGTGCTCAACCTCGACCGCCATCCGGTTATGCACCACCTGCGGGTCGGCAAAGGTCTCGGCGTAGGTATTCACCGGCGCGGCCATCACGTCCGCCTCGACCAGGCGACGCATCATCTCGTCGCTGTCGTGCCGGCCAAACGCAGCCTGAATCTCGGCGTTCAGGGCTGCCTCGTGTTCCAGCCGACTCTCGCTGCTGGCAAAGCGGGGATCGTCGATCAGATCCCCGCGGTCGAGCGCGCGGCAGACATTGTGGAAGAACTTGGTGTTGAACGACGCGATCTGGATATCCCGGCCGTCCCGGCAGGTGAAGGTTCCGTACGGGGCATAAAACGGGCTGGCGTTACCGACCCTGGGCTGGACATAGCCCTGGAGAAAAAACTGGCCGATCTGAGCCGGCTGAACGTGGAGCAGGCCGTCCATCAGGCTCAGCTCGATCTGCTGGCCGATGCCCTGCTGTTCCCGCACCCACAGGCCGACCATGGCCGACAGGGCGACGAGGTTGGCGCAGGTCGCGTCGGCAATGGCCGGGCCGGCCTTGAGCGGTTTGCCGTCCCGCTCGCCCGTCACGCTCATGAAGCCGGTCAGCGCCTGGGCCAACGGGTCAATGCCCGGCCGGCCGCCGTAGGGACCGTCCTGGCCAAAGGCGCTGACCGTAATGCAGATGATCTTGGGATTATACTCGCAGTTTTCCTGGTAGGAGATGCCCAGCTTGGCTTTGGCCTGGGGGCGCAGATTGTCCACAATGATGTCGGCGGTGCGGACCAGCCG
>WTHE01000093.1 GCA_011523315.1 Candidatus Binatota bacterium | reverse complement strand
ATCACACACAGAGCATGAGCTACCCGAGCGCCAAGCTCGCGCAAGTCCTGGGCAGAAAGCATGATCTGGCCGCCCGACGTCACAACATCTTCGACGATGAGCAGATGTTTCCCGGTGATAGCTCCCCCCTCGGCGAGCTTACACGTCCCATACTCTTTGGCCCGCTTCCGGACGAAAAGGGTCGGCAGGCCGGTGAGCTGGGAAAGCACGGTCGCAAGAGGAACACCCCCCAATTCCAGGCCAGCCAAGGCGTCAATGCCGGGCGGAATCAGCGGCCGCAACGCTACCGCGATTTCTTTGAGCAACTGGGGCTCCGATTCGAACAGATACTTGTCGAAATATTCGTCTGCAATCGCACCGGACCGCAGACGGAATGCGCCTTTCAGGTTGGAAACTGTGAAGATGCGGGCAGCGAGGTCTTGAGAGGCCATAGGCAGCAGACTCTGAAGGACTAGGTCGTGTTTCACCATCACATATGTCGCCACAATGGTGGAAGTCGTGCTGACGCAAACTGCGACGGCCGCTCAAACCGCGCCCGGTCGAGCCTCCGTCCGATAAGGACCGTTGTGTCAACCTTGGGAGAGGGCAAGGTGTATAACAGTGTTTATCAGCGGTTTGCAAGCACCCCCTGGCGCGCTTGCAGCACTATAGCGGACACGCTATAGCGTGCGTATGAGATGGACGGTCGAGACCGTCGCCGCCGTCGATGCGGAAATCGCGGCCCTGCCCGTGTCGTTGCGCGCCCGGCTGGTCCGGCTACTGGAAACGGTCGAGAACGTCGGCCTGGAGGCGCTCCGCGCTCCCCATGTCAAACATCTCGACGGAAAGCTCTGGGAACTGCGGGTGCGGGCGGCCGGAGGGAGGGCGCGGGGGATCTACGTGACGGCGACCGGCCGGCGCGTCGTCGTCCTGCATGTCTTCGCAAAGAAGTCGAGAAAGACGCCACCGCGGGCGCTCGCGACCGCTCGGGAACGGCTGCAACAGGTGAGGCTATGACGAAACTCAAGGATCTGAAAACACGCTTCATGGAGGACCCGGCCTTCCGGGAGGAGTACGCGCGGGCCGATGACGAGTTCGCGCTGATCGAGGCGCTGGTGCGCGCCCGCACGGCGGCAAAGTTGACACAGGCGGAACTCGCCCGGCGCCTCGGCACGACACAGTCCGCCATCGCCCGGCTGGAGGGCGGTGGCGTGTCGCCGTCCTTTGCGACCTTGCGCCGTTACGCCGCCGCGACCGGCACGCGGCTGACCGTGGGGTTGGTGCGGATCGAGAGCTAAACACTCCTTCGCGGCTCAGGCTGCGAGGACCGTCCGCAGGACCCCTGCGCGCCCCCACTGCTGGAAGCGGCGCTGGCACGTCTGGTACGGCGGAAACCGCTCCGGTCAGTCTTGCCCCCGTGCCCCCGAGCGGAGAATCCACACAAGGCCGTTTCAGACCTCGCGATTGCCCCGCCCCGGCCACCCGTGGCCGTCGGGACGGCGGGCCGGGGCGAGAATCAGGGGCGCTATGCGTTCCCATTGCGCTTCCGTCAATTCTTCACGGCGTGCCATGCTCACTACTCTCCCACAGCATTTATGAGATGGCTTCCAGAAGCCAGTTTTCCCTGCACTGATTGCCAGCGTTTTGTATGTGAAACTCCCGTACCTTCCACCAATTGTCGTCCGAGAGGGTTGAAGGGAGAGCGGGCTGAGCGTCTCCTACATCTCCCTTTACCGGACTCCCCTTTTCTGTTTCTCCTCCAATCTGAAGATTTTTCGGTCCACCCGCTCTTGCACCCGCGATTTGTTCCGTCGCGCATGACCCGCCTCGACCCGTAAGTCCCTGATATTCTTAGACCTCGACTCACCCACTCAGCCCGCTGCGTCTGAGAACGCCCAAAGTGTCAAGCTTCCAAGATGAGAGGACGGGGCCGTGCTCAGTAGGTTAGGGCGGCAGGGGAGCACAGCCCCTGGGATGGGGAAGCAGGCAGCCTACCGGAACCCGGCGGCGCCCGCAAATATGTGGCGCTGCTGGGGGGCCACATTTCATCAAAATCTAACATTGCCGGCCGTCTCATAACGCCCAAAGCGTCAAGCTTGGGAGAGGGTCAGGGGCATAACAGCATTCATCACTCGTCCTCTCTGTTGACAAGTGCCGATAGACACCTTACGCCTTGTCCGTGATACGGAGCTTTCAACATCGGGGGCGCAAACGACTCTACGAACGTGGCGACCGCAGCCTGATCCGGCCCGATCTGCACGACCGGCACGGTGAAGGCAAACCGGCGCATCATCTTCCATTTCGAGGGCGAAAATATTCACGACGTGGAATTGATAGACTCCCACTAACTCAGAGGAGGGCCGCCGTGTCGATGAAAAATCCGCCGCACCCCGGCAAGCTTGTCCGGGTGTCCTGTCTGGAGCCGCTGGGCCTGAACGTCACCGAAGGCGCAAAGGTGCTCGGCGTCAGCCGCCAGGCCCTCTCGAACTTGGTGAATGGCCGCGCTCGCATGTCTACCGACATGGCGATCCGGCTGGCGAAAGCGTTCGGCTCCACGACGGAGACATGGATACGCTTGCAGGCCGCCTACGACATTGCCCAGGCGCAGGCCCGTGAAGATGAGATCGAGGTCGAACGCTATGAGCCACGATCAGCGACAGGACAATAGGGAGTGAGCGTGGCCACAAGAACGTCTCAGACGGATTGGCCACGGCTCAAGGCGATGCAAGAGCAAGACATTTAGCTCAGCGACGGGCATCCGGCCGCCGAGGTGCAACAGACTGTTCCCATGCGCGGTGGGACCGCAGAGGGGCACATGCATGACAACCGGTGAATTCACGGCCGAGGATTGGATCGAGCGACTGGCGGGGGCTCTCGCCGAGCTGGCCGAGACGCAGAAGCGTTACCCGGACGAACTCGACCAGCAGCGCCAGCAACGTGTCCGTAGCGAAAGCAAGCTGTTCCGGCGCAGTGCGTTCGACGATCCTGCCGCCGACCTGCGGACCTTCTATGGACATGCTTCCAGAGCGGGACGGTCCTTCGCCGACCGTTACGCTCCCCTCCGCGCCGCACTGGCTGAGGTCCAGCGCATACTCGCGGCGCACCCCGCCTGGGCGAGCCTTGTGGAGCCTGCCGACGGCCGAGGGGAGTTCTCGATCTGGATCCTGAACCACGGCAGCTCTGAAAGCCTGTTGAGCATCATGAGCGGGCTGATGGTGCGTGGGCTGGAGGTGCGTCGGGACGGCTTCAGCGTGGCGGCTTCCGAATTGCACGGGTTGCTGGAGCCCGAAGGGGACCTGGAGCGAAGGCCTGGTTCCCACGACCTCTTGGTGGGCTATCACGTCACGCTCTTCTACGGTCTGCGCGTGGGCAAGGCAGTGCCGCTGGCGGACGACGTGGCGCTCCTGCCTTTCAGACAGCTGAAAGCGTTCGCGAACGAGGACATGTTGCAGACTGTCGCGCCGGCGGTCATCCACCACAACCTTCAGCACGCCGTCGGGGCGCTGGTGAAGTCCTTTCGCTGGCAGCCCGAGTTCCGCAAACGGGGGGAGAGTGCCGACCCCGACCTGGATTGGGGCGGCTCGTTTCTCACGGACGCGGAGGCGTTTGTCGAACTGCTGGCGCTCTTCCACGCCGTCCCGGTCATGTCCCTGGTGAGGATCCCGTACTGCACCCATCGCCGGGCCTCGCATCTCCTGGGCTTGCCGTATTATCACGCCAGTTACGATTGGGGCCGGGCTGCCCGACCATTCGACCCGTCTGCTGGCTCAAGCGAGCTGCGCGAAGACGCGCTCGCCGAAGCCAGACACGCCTTCGAGGACCGGAACAGCGCCCAGTATCGGTACTGTGCGCCGATCATCGCCCGGCTTGCGGAGGCACTGACGCGAAGCGGCCGGCTCGGGACCGACGACAGGATTCTGGACGTG
Source organism: Candidatus Binatota bacterium (assembly GCA_011523315.1). Classification (GTDB taxonomy): domain Bacteria; phylum Desulfobacterota; class Binatia; order Bin18; family Bin18; genus JAAXHF01. Next base: position 2,420 of record WTHE01000093.1, on the reverse strand, counting down.
GCGCTTGCCCTGGAGCGGCTGTACAAACCCGGAGAGGGCGCAACAACTTTCACGCTGAAGACACGAGCCGCCTGTTTCCTCGAAACCGGCACGGCAGACCGTCTGCGGGTGCTCCAGGATGTTGAGGAGTTCTCCAAAGTGCGGGCAGCGATCATTCACGGAGGTCAGCGGTTGTCAGCCACAGCAAAGAATGAGGCGTTCGGCAAGGGATTTGAGATAGCGCGCCGGTCGGTCGTCAAACTGCTACGGGACGGGCTGCCAGAGCTCCTGCCGGACGGGACGCCGAATTGGAACAAAGTGGTGATCGCGGGGACCGACTGATAGTCAGACGTATCTGCTCTGGTGCCACTATCTGCCGATCTGGTACGCCAACCTGCCGGAAGAACCTTCCTTCAATGCTCTTGCCTCGATTCGCTGCTCGATTCGCTCAATGATATCCGCTGCGACCTCCCGTACCTCCTCAGGCGCACGAACTTCTTCGCCAGTATCATACTCGCGGAGGGCAACGATCAGGGGTAGCAACACATCGGATTTGGCCGTGTCGCTCGATAGCATTTCAACGAGGCCCGACGCCGAGGCGCCGGTTGCGATCAAATCGGGCACGAAGTAAAGCATCTGGCTCATCATTATTGTGTTGGCAGGCACGAATACATCATACGCGGACCGAAACGCCTCCATAGCCGCCCGTGAATTCCCTTGAACCAATAGAACCTTCGTCCGCATACACCTTACCTGCCACTCAATCACAGTTTTCTCAGTACCAGTCAAAGTGTCGAGTCTTCGTTCGAGTTCTTCACAGGTATGCAGAGCTTCTTCCGCGATGAACTCGCCGGACATTTCAGCCAGTTCGTCTTCGCTGTAGAACGCGACCATGAAGTGGATCAGGTTTTGTACGACAGCCGCCTCGTCACGCTCGCGCCGAAGCTTGTAGTAGATACTGTAGAGACGTTCCGCAGCAACGTACTGCCGTTTCTTTCCGCTCCCCTTCGAGATGACTGCACCTCGGTCGATAAGCCGTCCGAGCATGGTCGACACGGTGCGAACGTCCAGGCGCGCCCGCATTGAAACTTCGCCGGTAGTCGACGGTTGCCAGAGATCGATCACCGCGATATACACGCGCCCTTCGGTCTTCGGCAAGACTGCCATGTTACTCCGAAAATACTCGGTATGTTCGTCAATCAACGTCACTAGCTCTTCCATCAACTGGAGCAACGATCTATGCCGCCCAAACCCGGCGACAATAACTAGAAGGCGGGGGCTGCCGCCGGTCAGAATCTCAAGCGGCCTCATCTCGCGTTCACTCACCGTGTCGCCGCTGATGACTCGCCACAACTCTCGGCATTCTTCCGTAGACAACGGTTCCAACTCAACGGTGCGAAACAGCTCAAAGAAGGGCTGCTGCGCATCGTCCAGCTCCTTGAAACGACTCGTGAGCCCCTTGAACCGCCTCGTGGCAGTAGCAAGCAGCATAATTTGGGGTTCCGACTGTAGGACCTCGCGCAGCTTCCAACCAAAGTCGTCATCCACGGTTTCGCAGATCTCTTGTAGATTCTCGACCATCAGCACCAGCTGCTTACCCAGCCGGTCCGCAGCCCACAGGACGGTAGCAAAAGCCTGATCCCCGAGTGTCTCCTCGCGCCAGCGTACAGTCAGGGCAGCGTGCCTATCTCGCAACTCCTGCGCAACCTCGGGATTGTACACAGTACTTTCTCTGGCGAGGTGGAACAGTGTTTCGAGCCAAAAGTCAGCCAGATTGAAGATCTCTTGGCTCTCTTCCATGAACCGGACCGGCAACAGGTGCTCGGAGAGAACAGCATCGGTACGTAGCTCTGCGGCGACGCGAGCCAACAACATGGTCTTACCGCGACCGCGCGGGGCGGCTACGAGAACATGCTGGCACGATAACGCATTGATATTCCCGCACAGAACCTCAAGCACGATAGCGAGATGCTGTTTCCTGACCACGAACTGTTCTTTCACCTCGTCGTCAGATTGGAGCATTCCTGGATTCAGCTTACGGATCGATAACTTGTGTAGGGCGTTCATTGCACGTCTCCTCATGATTTGTCGTCAGACTAGCGGCTTTCGAGAGGTCTGTGATGGCCACGAAAGCGTGCCGCCCAGAAGTCTTTCAGCAAACGTGAGGGGAAGCGGTAGCCATCAGCATCGGCCTCCAGATATCCGTCGTGTACTAGGATGTCGAGGGCGTCCATAATGCGCTCGGCAGCGTCATCAACCACCGCCGAGTACATCCGTTCGAGGCATCGCTGTGCGCCCGACGTGAACACCTCCTGGATGGCCGCCTCAGCCAGAATCTTCATAACGAGTGGGTAACTTTCCTCTTCCACCCCCTCTCTGAGACGCGTCTCGTAATGCATGAGATCGCTCTGCCCTGATGGCCCAAGGAGTTCTGTGCGATA
>WTHE01000337.1 GCA_011523315.1 Candidatus Binatota bacterium | reverse complement strand
CGGAAGGACGACAAACCATGAGTGACAAGATCGAAGCTTTTCGCATTGCGGCAACCGACGCGCAGCTCGACGATCTCAAGCAGCGGCTGCGCAACACCCGGTGGCCCGAGCCAGAATGTGTGGACGACTGGACCCAGGGGATCCCGCTCAGTTACACCCGGGAGCTGTGCCAATACTGGCTCGAGCACTACGACTGGCGGGCGCGCGAGGAGCAGCTCAATCGCTTTCCGCAGTTCAGGACCACGGTCGACGGACTGGGGATTCATTTCATTCACGCTCGCTCGCCGCATCCTGACGCGATGCCGCTGGTGATCTCGCACGGCTGGCCGGGATCGATCGTCGAGTTCCATAAAGTCATTGAGCCGCTGACGAATCCGACCGCGTTCGGGGGCGATGCTGCCGACGCCTTTCACGTGGTTGCCCCGTCGCTGCCGGGCTACGGATTCTCCGATAAGCCGTCGCGCACCGGCTGGAACGTGCAGCGCATCGCCCGCGCCTGGTCGCAGCTGATGCAACGGCTCGGCTACACGCGCTACGCCGCCCAGGGCGGCGATTGGGGCGCGGCGGTGACGATGTACATCGGCGTGCAGGACCCGGACAACTGCCTCGGCATCCATATGAACCTGGTGCTGGCGCCGCCCGATCCGACGATGGACGATTTGACGGACCAGGAAAAATCCGCGCTGGAGGGGATGAAGTATTACAACGCCTGGGACTCCGGCTATTCCAAGCAGCAAAGCACCCGGCCGCAAACGCTCGGCTATGGGCTGACCGACTCACCCGCCGGCCAGGCAGCCTGGATTATTGAGAAGTTCTGGGCGTGGATGGACTGCGACGGCCACCCGGAAAATATCGTCACGCGCGATGAGTTGCTCGACAACGTGATGCTGTACTGGTTGCCGGCGACCGCCACCTCTTCTGCCCGGCTGTACTGGGAGAGCTTCAACGAAGCCTTCGCGCGGCGCGATCCGGTCAACGTGCCCGTCGGGTGCTCCATCTTCCCCAAGGAAATCTTTCGCACCTCCAGACGCTTGGCCGAGAAGCGCTTCGCCAACGTGGTGTACTTCAACGAACTCGACAAGGGTGGCCATTTCGCCGCGTTCGAACAGCCCGAGTCGTATCTGCGCGAGGTGCGCGCCTGCTTCCGGGGGCTGCGATAAATCGCGTGGTGGCGGCCATTGGCGTCTCCCGAGTTGCCGCCCTCACTCCGCGTCTACCCAGCGGTCGTACAGCCGGTGGAAATGACGCAGCTTGGTCTCGGCGTAGCTGGCAAAGGTCACGCAGCCGGGCTTCTTGGCCGCCTCCAGCCCGCGCTGGACTTTGGGCAGGTTGTAGACATCCTGGTTGAACACGCGGGCCAGCATGCCCAGCTCCGGGGCTTCGGTCCAGTCGTCGTCCGCTCCCAGCCAGTGGATGGGGACGGCCGGCGGCCGTTTGCCCGGCGGGTAGGGCGCCAGATACATGCACTCCATGATCGACATCCGATGATCGTCGCCGTAGGGACGAAAACGGTAGGTGATGCGGTTGAACGCCCCCCACGGGTGGAAATTGGGAAACAGGGTGAAGTAGAAGCTGTCGGTCATCTCGGCATCGCTGAAGCGTTCGACGCCATCGCCAAAGATAGGCTGCATGGCCTGACGGCCGGTGGTGCCGACAAACTCGCGGGCGCTCATCCCGTCCGGGAGGCTGGCCACGGGCGGATCGTCAAGATTGCGGTCCAGCATCGCGTCCAGCATGTCCTGCTCGGTCGGCGTCCAGTTCAGATGCGGGCTCGGCGTGCCGTTGGGCGTGATCGCGCGGCTGTAGTTGCCCCACACGTCATACTGCGAGTTGGCGTCGCCAATGCCGGCCAGAATCTGCGGATGGGTGGCAACAACGTGGTAGGCTTCCATGAACGCCTCCTGGGCAAGCTTCCAGTTGCAGCGCAGGATTTTTGCCACATGCGCCTGCTTGAAGCGTTGCTCCAGCGGCCACGGCGCAAACTGCTGGGACAGGTCGCCCAGAAAGCGCTCCAGGGGCTCGCAGTCCGGGTCGGGATTGATAAAGACGAAGCCGCCCCAGCGCCCGACTTTGACCTCCGGCAGGCGGTATTCCTCGGGCGTGACCTGTGGGAAGTCCCACTGGCACGGCACCTCCTTCAGCGAGCCGTCCAGATGCCAGCACCAGCCGTGAAACGGACAGCGGAGATCGTGGGAGCGGCCCGGCTCCTCGCGCAGCAGCCGTCCGCGATGGCGGCAGGCGTTGTAGAAGGCCTGGATCGTGTCCGGCGCGGAGCGGACCACCAGGTAGGACTGCTGGGCGATGTCGTAGACCGTGTAGCTGCCGACTTCGGGAATATCCTCCTCCCGGCACGCCATCTGCCACACCCGGCTCCACAGCCGTTCCTTTTCGCGCTCGTGCGCCTCACGCGAGATATAGCGTTCAATATCGACCTTCTGGACGCCGCCGGCCAGCGGATTCTCCCGGCGCAGCACCGCAGGCACGGGATGGGAATCCGTATTGAGCAGGTCCTGATACGACACACCGTCCGAACGGTCGCCTCTGGCGGATACAATCTCGGTCATAGCTTCCTCACCCTTGTCTCAGTCATGGACCAGATCTTCGAGCGCGGCCCGGTGGCGCGCGGGTAGCTGCGGCCCGGCCAGCCACAAGCACATATGCGGGTCGGCGTGGGTCAGCGCTCCGGCGACCCACACGCCCCCGGCCGTAAACACCCCTTCCTCGCCCCCGCGGGTCACGACTTTGACCTGCCCGTCGTCCTGTAATTCATAGATCGCCCCGGTCAGGGGATGTTGTCGTCGGCGTGCCACTGTTTGCCTCCTTCCCGATGCGCTTCGTAGTAGGCTCGCAAGATCGCGTTAATGCGACTCTGGTACCCCTTGCCCTGGGCTTTCATCCATTCCAGCACGTCTGCATCTAGGCGTAAGGTCAGTTGCTTTTTTCTGGGAGGGAATACCACGCGCGCCTTCTTGAAGAAGTCCTCGTCCAGCTCAGGGATATCGCTATAATCAATGTCCTGATCACTCTGGGCATCAATCCGTTTCAAGTCGCTTTTGATAGACTTTTTGCTCACGGCTGTTGGCCTCTTCACTCTTGTCGCGCCCTCGCATCTGCCCCTTCAGCCAGGAGCGTTCCCCTTGTCATTGCGCTTCGTCGCCGGCCTGGATTTCGACCTCGACAAAAACCGCGCCGGTCCATTCCGCTCGCTTGTAAGTCCACGGGCGCAGTTTCCTGAACCCCGCGCTGCTTCGCTCAGGATCGTCGAGAATGGGGGTGGCCCAGCCGGTGACCTCCGTTCCCTGAATGAGCATGGTGACTTCCGCGCCGCCTTCGAGGTGTTTCCACCAGTCGGAATCACTCCCGATATAGACCATGTTCTCCTCGCGCAGATAATCCACCGGAAAGGTTTTCATCTCCGACGAGTCCCGCTTCTTGAGGGTGATGAGCATGACGCCATCGCTCAGCAGCCCATGCCGCTCGGATTGCAGGATGATTGGCACGAGGGGATGGTAGGCTGCGGCGAGGACGGACAGGCCGGCCAATACGGAAATGATGATGACCATGCGTTTTCTCACGATTGTCCGTTCCGTTCTGGTGTTGAAAATGACGTGGCCGGACGAATGCGGTAGCGAATCGGGACACGCTTGGGGCCGCCGACAAACGTTGCTGCCGTGTGCTCGGGCTCGCCGTTCAGTGCAATCGAGTCGAGACGTGACAACAACTCCTGAAAAAAGGCTTTCATTTCCATTCGGGCCAGATGCACGCCCAAACAGAAGTGGACCCCCAGCCCGAAGGCAAGATGGTCTGCCGCATTCCTGCGTCGGATATCGAAGCGGTCCGGCTCGGGGAAGACAGCCTCGTCACGATTGGCCGACAAGTACGATAGCAGCACCACCTCACCAGCCTGAATGGGCGTGTCGTTCAGCAGGTAGTCCTGTTGGGCGGTCCGGAGAAAATGGCGCACCGGCGAGACCCAGCGGATCATTTCGTCAACCGCGGTGTCGAGGAGGCTCGGCTCATCACGCAGCGCGCGGAACTGGTCGGGATGCTGGAGGAGTGCCGCCAGACCGCCACCCAGCGAACTCGACGTGGTATCGTGGCCTGCGGTCGCAATAATGATGTAATACCCAAGCGTCTGAAAGTCGCCCAGAGGCTCGCCATCAAGCGTCGCGTTGGCAATGGTCGAGGCGATATCATTCCGAGGCTGAGCGCGCCGGTCTGCGGTCATGTGGTTAAAGTATTGCATCATGTCGCGCAGGGCAGAGATGATAGCTTTCTCCCGGTCGCCACCAAAATCCGGGTCTTCGCCGCTAAAGAGTTTCTGTGTCAGCGCCAGCATGAGCGGCTCGTCAGATTCGGGCACCCCGAGCACGCTCATGATCACCCGGAGCGGGTAATACAGCGCAATGTCCGCCGCAAAATCACACTCTCCGTCGAATTCGAGCATGCGATCAACAAACAGCCGGGCGAGCCGTTCGATTTCGACCTCAAGCGTTTGGCGCAGGTTGGCCGGCTTGAACCAATCATTGGTGATCTGTCGATAGGCGCGGTGCTCGGCACCGTCCATCTGGATCAGGGTCTTGATAACGGCGCCCTGCGCACGTGCGGCCTCAGCCGCCCCGCGCTCACGCAGGGTGGAGTTCGCGGTGTTCCAGAAGATGTCGTTCTGGCGCTCGATTTCGGTCACGTCGGCATGGCGGGTGAGAGCCCAAAACGGATCATAGCCTTCGGCCTTGACGCGCAGGACCGGGCTCTCGCGTCGGAGTCGAGCGGCGCTCTCATGCCAGGCACCGAGGTCGGCATACGCCTGGGGATCAACAAAGATACGGCCAATCTCGGGCTCACACGCTACACTCATACATGGCCTCCGTCAGGATACGTCACACCCATGCGTCGCTCCGGCGGTTCCCACAGCCTTTGGGCGTTTTCATCGTTACGCTCAGAAGCGACACGCTCGGAGAGAGGCTGGCTAGGCGGCCTCCTGATCGAACTCAAGATACAGGGCTTTCAGCCCCCGCAGGATGAAACTCGGGGTGTGCCGATAGTCGTTTTTGTCCTCGGCCAGCCGGATATGCTGGAGACGGCCGAGCAGGGTCTCAAACGCCACGGTCGCTTCGAGCCGGGCCAGCGGCGCGCCCAGACAGTAATGAACCCCGGCCCCAAAGGCGACATGGTCCTTGGCGTTGGCCCGGCAGACATCGAAGCGCTCGGCCTGGGGGAACTCCTGGTCATCGCGGTTGGCCGAGGCGTACATGAGGACCAGGCGCGAGCCGGCCGGGATCTTCACCCCGCCCAACTCGGTATCCAGCCTGGCCATGCGAAAGAGTCCTTGAACGGGCGACTCGCAGCGCAGGGCTTCCTCCACGCAGTTGGGGATGAGGGAGTGGTCGGCGCGAACCGCAGCCAGCTGCTGCGGATTTTGCAGCAGGAGCAGCATGGCGCTGGCAATCAGGTTGGTGGTGGTTTCGTTTCCGGCAACGAGCAGCTGTTGCAGGATGCTCAGCATCTCGGCGGTATCGAGCGGCGTCTCTCCCTCAAGCCGGGCGTTGAGCAGATCGGTCAGGATATCGTCCTGGGGGGCCGCCCGCCTTTCATCGAGCTTGGCCGCAAAATAGCGCTGAAACTCGACCGTGCTCCTGGCGCACTCCAGCTCCCGCTCGGGCGTAATCATGCCGCCCAGGGGCGCCACCGCATCGTCGGACCAGCGCTTGAAATGCGCCTGATCGGCCGGCGGAACACCCAGGGCATTGGCAATCACCGTCAGCGGCAGCGGAACGGCGAACTGGCTCACCAGCTCCACCCGACCGTCGGCAATAAAGGCGTCCACCAGGTCGTTGGCAATGGCCCGCACGCTCGGTTCGAGGAGCGCCACCCGGCGGGGCGTAAAAGCCTTATTCACCAGCCCCCGGTAGCGGCGGTGGGCAGGCGGATCGTTGGTGAGCAGGGTGTCCACCGGCAGCCAGCCCTGGGACAGGATGTCCACCACCTCTTTGGGCGGTTCCTGGCGCACCCCGGGGCCGGTCTTGGAGGTGAAGGTCTGGGTGTCGAGCAGCACGGTCTTCATGTCCTGATAGCGGCTGACGATGAAGAAGCCGGCGCCCGGCACCTGATAGACCGGAGCTTCGCGGCGCATGGCGGCGTAGAACGGATACGGGCACTCAACGGTCTCGGGATCGAGCGGGTTGAAGTCGGACACTGACATGACATCATCTCCTTGTCAGCCTGATACGGTCATGGTCGCCTGGCGAGTGGCCTAGCTATACCATGAGGCCAGCCATGACAAGCATCGGGGCTGTTCATCGCGAGCAAGCAGCCCGCAAGAAGCTCCACTCCAGCGAGAGAGTA
>WTHE01000410.1 GCA_011523315.1 Candidatus Binatota bacterium | reverse complement strand
AAACTGCGCATGGCCGAGCCGTCAGCTGTGGATAAGGCTGCGGACGACCTCGGGGGTCAATGCTCCCAGATTCGGCAGCACGAGAGACGCCTTACTGAAGTCGTTGCGGCGGGTGTACTGGTTGGGAACGGCGATGCAGGCGATACCGGCATTCACCGCAGCCATCACGCCCTTATAGGTATCTTCGACGACCACGCAGCGGTCGGGCGCGAGTCCCAGCTTGCGAGCGGCGGTCAAAAAGGCGTCGGGCAGGGGCTTGGCGCCGGTGTAGTCCTGGCGGGCCACCGTCATCGGGAAAAAGCGGGCGATGCCGAAGCGCTGGAGAATCAGGTCAAGGGCGTCCCGATTGCTGTTGGTCGCCACCGTCAGGGCAAAATGCGGGGCCAGCCCGGCCAGGGTCTGTTCGACATGGGGCATCAGCCGCCCCTCCTGTTCCAGCAGCTTCACATACACGGGCGAGCGCAGCTGGCGGAGTTCCTGGGGAGCAACCGACAGGCCGTGTTTGGCGACGATGTACTCCGGCCCGGTGCCGGTGGCGATCCAGTGGTCTTCGTATTCCTCCCGGCTGATCGTGACCCCATAGGCTTCTAAGATCTCGCTATAGGCCCGGTAGTACAGGCCCTCGGAGTCAATCAACACCCCGTCAAGATCGAAGATTACCCCGGCTTGTGCCATATCCACTCCTTTGTCGGGATTCGATTTTGTAGTACACTCGCGGCCCATGACGGACCGTACAACCGACCCCTCAGCCGCCTGGGCGACGGTCTTTCGTTCGCTCGGGCTGCCCTTATACCAAGTCCGGGTTGAAGACAAAACCGTCTGTATCCAGGCCCCGACCGAGGATCGGGTCAGGCTGCTTGAGCCGGCCATTCGCAGCAGCCTAGTCGCCCACGGCAAGGCCCTGGGATACCGGTTTGTGACGCTCGATCTGGACTGAGCCTCGCCGTCAGACCTCAAGACTGGCCCGGTTTTTCTCCCACTCCCGGCCGTTAAACGGCACAATCGTCAGGCTTTCCAGCTCAACGCCCTCCAGGCAGCGCACGTTGACATCAATCTTGTCCGGGTGTGAGCGGGGAATATAGTAGGCGCTGATGCCGCACACCGGACAGAAATAGTGCTTGGCGGTCTTGGTGTTGAACTGGTACAGGCTGACCGCGTCCGCAGGGCTCAGCATACGCACCTGCGACGGGTCAACGATCAGGTGCAAAAAGCCCTTCTTGGCGCAGATCGAACAGTTACAGTCAATGACCGTGTCGATCTCGACGTCGATCTCAAATCGGACCCGGCCACAGTGGCAGCCGCCCTGGTAGCGTGGCATATGTCTCCCTCCTTCTTGGCTTGTCAGCTAGTGTGCTCCGTTCTAGCATGACCGAGGCTCAAAGGAGGAGTGTATGGGCATTGTTGATTTTTCTCTGGACGGCAAGGTCGCGATTGTGACCGGTGGTTCCAAAGGCATCGGCCGGGCGATTGCGCTGGCCTTTGCCGAGCATGGCGCGGACCTCGTGCTTGCCGCACGCGGCCTGGAAGCCCTGGAGCAGGCCAAACAGGATGTCGCGGCAACCGGCCGCCGCGTCTTGACCGTACAGGTGGACATGTCGGTCAGCGCGGACTGTGACACGCTGTACCAGGCCACGGTCGAGGAGTTCGGTGGCGTCGATATCCTGGTCAATAACGCCGCCGGCGCTTCACTGGTGACCCTGGCCGAGGAAAACGAAGCGGATTTCCTCAGGGTGATGCGGACCAATGTGTGGGCGCCGCTGCACTTGGCCCGCCTGTGTCGGAAGTCCATGCGTCAGCGCGGCGGGGGCGCGGTGATTAACATCACCTCAAATGAGGGTGTCCGACCGTCCATGGGCATCGGCACCTATGCCCTGTCCAAGGCGGCCCTCATCAATATGGCCCAACTCCTGGGCAAGGAATGGGCGGCCGATAAAATTCGGGTGACCTGCATCGCGCCGGGTCTGATCCGAACCGAGCTGGCAAAGGATCTGGTCGAGGCGGTTGAGACCAGCGGCTCGCCGATCAATCCACAGAAGCGGGTGGGCGAGCCGAACGAGATCGCCGGTCTGGCCCTGTTCCTGGCCAGCCCGGCCGGGACGTTTGCGACCAGCATGACCTATGTGGTTGACGGCGGCGAGGTCAGCGCCGGGCCGGGCGATGTGGTGGTCATGACCGCCGAGGAGGCGGTTCAGGCGCAGTCTCGCAGGTCGGATGAGCCGTAGGCGTAATCCGACGCCTCGGCTCGTCAGCTTACGCTTCGCTAAGCTGACCTACGCGATTGTCTGTAGCCCTGCTCCGCCCGATGGCCGCCGGCTACGCCAGGGCCTGCCGGATGATACCCGCCACCCGCTCCTGTTCGCGCGGCACGTCCGGCGGTTCGACCGGAATCGGCAGGCGGTCCAGCTCGTCTTTGATGACGCCGGTGAGGAGTTCCGCCTCGCGGGTCGAGAGCTGCCACTGGGCAACGATATCGTCGGGACTCCACTGGACGATCTGCCGAAAGCCGTAATCCGCCACCGCCTTATTGCTAATCTCGATGAGCTTTTTCATACTCCCCCCTTACAGCCGACTGGCAACCGACCACGAGCCGCCGTCCACAATAAAGGTCGAACCGCTGATGTAGGACGCTTCGTCGGAGGCCAGAAAGAGAATCGTGTTGGCAATCTCCTCGGGCCGACCGATGCGGCCCAGGGGATGATGGCGGGCCGCTTTCTGTATGGCTTCGGTGCTCTGGGTACTGCCGCGCGCCTGCGGCGTGTCCACAAAGCCAGGCGCGATGCAGTTCATCCGAATGCCCTGCGACGTATATTGGCTGGCGGCAACCGAGTTGAGGTGGATGATGCCGGCCTTACTGACCGCATACGGCAGGGATTGGCTGTAGGCCTGCACACCGGCCATGGAGGCAATGTTGACGATTGAGCCGCCGCCGTTTTGCAGCATGGCCGGGATGGCGGCTTTGCAGCAAAAGAAGAGCCCTTTGAGGTTGGTTGACATCATCAGGTCCCAGTGCCGTTCATCGACTTCGGCCAGCGGCGGCGTCAGAATGAGAACCCCGGCCGCGTTGACCAAGATGTCCAGACGACCGAAACGTGCAACCGCAGCGTCAACCATACGCTCGACCTGATCCCATTTGGAGACGTCGACGGTCACGGTCTCGATATCCGGGCTGATTTGCTGCGCCAGGCTTTTGGTCTGTTCCAGACCGCCCGGGTTGCGGTCGGCGGCCACGACCGCCGCCCCCTCTTCGGCAAAGCGGAGCACCGTCGTCCGCCCAATCCCCGAAGCGCCACCGGTCACCAGCGCAATTTTATCCGTCAGTCTGCCGGCCATCTTTTGCCTCCTTTCATGGACGCGGGCGGATGTGAGCGCGTTGTCGAGCTCACCCCGGCGCGCCCCACGTCAGCACGCGCCGGGGGTTGGCCACGATCAGGGTGTCGATCTGTTCGGCGCTGAGGCCGCTGCGATTCAGCATCGGCACCACGTTCTTGACCAGGTGGGCGTAGCCCCAGCCGCCGTAGCGGGTGAGCTGGACCTTCATCGCAATATCGTGGGACAGCAGCAGCCGCTCCAGACAGCCGGCGTCGATCAGTCGTTTCAGCGCGGCGACACTCCCGGCGTCCGAGCCCAGGTAGCGGCCAACGCTGTCCACGTAGTATTCCATGCCAAAGAAGTCGTACTCAACATACGCCCCGCGTGTGGCCAGAGCCGTGTGATACGCCAAGTCGTCGCTCGTCGGGCTGAGATGACACAGGATGACCTGATGCGGATTGGCGCCCTCGCCTTCAAGAATATCGAGGACGGCGATTCCGTTTTTCTGCCACGGCAGCAGATGCACGCTGATCGGCGCTCCGGTCCGCCGCTGCGCGCGTGCGGCGGCGCGCAACACCTTGCGTTCGTTGTCGCGGACCTTGAAGCTGGTGCCGATCTCGCCGATGAGGCCGGAGCGCAGGCCGGTATCGGCAACGCCGTGCATGAGGTCGTGCTCAATCTCATCGGCGATCATGTCAACCGACCGATCAGCCATGTCATAGGGGTGGGAACGGCCGATGTAATAGCCACAGCCCATGACGATATTGATCTCGGTCGCCCGGGCAATTTCGGCCAAGGCCAGCGGCGTACGTCCCAGGCCGTTATTCGTGCAGTCCACCACGCTGCCCCCGCCGGCAGTCTTGAACCGGCGCAATTCCTCAATCGCCAGGGAGGTGTCATCAAGGACACAGTTATCCAGGTTGCCAAACGGTTCCCGACGAATGGCGCCGAGCGTCGCCATTTCCACCGGCGCGTGCGCGAACGCCTTTTGCGCCTCGTCTTCGGGTTCTTCGCACCACACCCGGAGATCGCTGAGCAGGTGTTCATGCGTCAGGGTAATCCCCAGGGCGTCGGGCTCAATCGGGCCAAGAACGGTCATCACTTTGCCTTGCATTGCTCTTCCTCCGCGTGTCACGCTATCGCCCGGTCTCCCACCACTAAGCCACGGCCAACGGCACGCAGGGCCACTTCAACGCTGCTTATGTGCGAACGATGATGGGGATCGATCAGCCTCCGGACCGCAGACTCGCTCAAGCCTAGACGCTCGGCCAGGGCCACGTTAGTCATACCTTGGCGGCGCATAGCCGTGTAGAGCGCCAATTTGGCGGCAACGATGGACGGGAGGGCGACCAAGACTTGGCCGTCTACGGCAGTGCTTGGAATGGGGATGTCTTCACGGTTCTCGACGTACGCGCCGAGCGCGACGGCTAAGGCGTCCTCGGCCAGCACAAGGGATTCCTCTTTGGTCCGTGCGCCGGTGATGGCCTCGGGAACGTCGGGGAAAGTGACGACGTATCCTTCGCCCTCTTCGCTGTCAGGAGTGAGATTACATGGATAGACGTACTGCATGATCTCTCCTCAGAAGTCGCGCCTTTCGATCCGAAGCTGTTTGAGCATGGCGGTCAACATCCCTTTAGAAATCTCGCCACGCTTGACGACCGTGCGCTGACTCCCCACATAGAGCATCCCGTGACTCCCCTTGCCACGGCCCGGCTTGTCGGCTCACGCTTCGCTAAGTCGACCTACAGGACTGACACAAGCAACAGATCAGAGGATCAGATTGTATAGCTCATCCGCAATTTCCTCAGTACTTTTCAGAGAAGTATTCAGAGCTATTCTGTCCGCCAGCATAGGGCTTTGACGGGCAACTTCATCTTTTGAGATTTCATGCCAGATCGGCAGGATACGAGTATGACCCCCGGCGTCGAGCGACCAAAGTCCATCTAGCTCCTTTTGGGGCCATTCCTTCCTGAAGAAGTGTTTTGATAACACGACAACTCCAAAGCGCGAATTCGCTAGGCCTTGCTCGATCTTCCGACGCAGGCCGTCGCCGATTTTCAGCGTAAACTCGTCGTACCAGACCTTGGCTCCTCTGGCCTGAAGCGCTTCCGCCAATCCGCGAACAAAACCATCCTTGTCTTCCTTCGCGTGCGAAATAAAGAAGTCATAGACCTCCTGTGTGTGAGCGACGGGAGGCGGGATGCGAGATAAGGTTGCGCGACGCCGAATCTCGCTTGTAACTTGTCGTTCGTGCGCCTCACGCTCACGGATCAGACGTTTTTGTTCGTCAGCGGCTTTCCTGCGTTCCTTCTCGTTCTCTCTAGCTAACTGTTTTTGCTCGGCAGATATTTTCTTGCGTTCCCTTTCGTCTTCACGAGCCTGCCGCTCCTGGTAAGAGTGCAGACTCTTGGACTTGTCGGCGATCTTGCCGGCAATTTCCGCCCCCTTCTTCTGTATAGTAGCTAGGTCTTTGCGGGCGCGCTCCACTTCCCTCAATTTGTTCTGACTCATCGAAATACTATTGGCCCGTGAAGCCTCTTGGCTCGCCCGATTGATTTTGACCTGAATATCGGTTTCTTTTTGAGTCTGCTGAGCCTCAGCTTTTCGGAGATCAGCGATTTCCTTGGTGAGCCGGTCAATCTGGTTTATGTAATTCATGATTCGCCTCCTTACTCTAGGTGAGATCAAATCCTATTGCTCAGCTCATAAGACACTCGAAACGGGCCGTGTCAATATCGCCCCGGTCCCGTAGGGCGGATGAGCCGCAGGCGTAAGCTGACGGTCTAGCTTGTCGGCTTACGCTTCGATAAGCCGACCTGCACGATTGTCCGTCGCCGATACTATCGCCGCAATTCGCCGGGCCACCTCCGCAAAGTACAGCACTTCCTCCGGCGTCAGCGCCCGGCCAAGAATAGGCCGTTCACGGTACGATAGCCACTTTTTGAGTACCTGATAACCGCCGAGTTTGTAGCGCCAGACCGCAGCCGGGACGTTGCGCCAGTAGGCGTTGCCGTTCAGGTAGATATCGAAGGTGGTGTGGC
>WTHE01000658.1 GCA_011523315.1 Candidatus Binatota bacterium | reverse complement strand
TAGCCGTGCAGGGCCGCCATCAGATGCTCAATCGTCCGCGCCACGGCGCCGTCCCGGTACAAACTTGTCGCATAGCCGGTCGAGCCGACATAATCGACCGAGGCCGGAATGACGACATCGGTCGATAAAGAGCCGAACACAATCCCGCTGCCGGGCGGTAGCGGCTGGAGGATCACCCCGGTGCGCACACCGGAGTGCAAGCCCTGACCGCGCAGCACGACACTGTGCCCGATGGTCCGGGCCTGCACACACTCGCGCGGCCGCACGGCCGCCTGACGGCTGGGTGGCAGCTCGTGGGATTCTCCTCGGGCCGCAGAACCAGCCGCCTCACGTCCAATCGCCCGATACACCGAGCGCAGCAGGGCTTCGAGCGAAAACGGTTTTTCAATAAAATCGGTCGCCCCCAGCTTGGTTGCCCGGACTGCCGTCTCAATCGTCCCGTGGCCGGAAATGACGATGACCGGCAACTCCGGCTGCTGGGTTTTCAGCTGTTCGAGCAGACTGATCCCGTCGAGCTGTGGCATCCAGATATCGAGAATGACCAGACGGGGCTGACGGGTGCGGATCAAATCAAGGATCCGGGTCCCGTCACCGGTGTCCAAGACCTGAAATCCCTCATCCGCCAGGATGCCGCGCAGGGTGGTCCGAATCTGTTCCTCGTCATCAACCACCAGAATGGTCTCCTGCATACCGTCCTCCTAGCTGTACTGGCCGTTTGCACTCGGTTGCGGCGGTGCGGCCCGGTCCGGGCTCAGCTGCTCCCGCCGGCGGACCGGCAGCTCGATGATAAAGCGACTGCCGTGGGGGAGATTGTCCCGCACGCGCAAGAACGCCTGATGGTCGGCGACCACCGTGGCCACTATCGCCAAGCCCAGACCCGTGCCGTCTTTTTTGGTCGAAAAATAGGGCTCGAACAAACGGTCCTTGATCTCGGCCGGAATACCGCAGCCGGTGTCAGCCACCTCGAGCCGGACGATGCCGACCGAGCGGAAAAAGCGGGTCACCACCTCGATGCGACCCGCCTTGGGACTGCCGTTGAGCGGTGTCCGGCAGGCGGCCACGGCGTTGTCGAGCAGGTTGCGAATCATCCGTTTGATGCCCTCGCGGTCGAGGTCCAACAGCGGCAGCTCGGGGTCGTGGGACAGGCTGAACTCCAGGTCCCGGTGCGCCTCGGAAAAGATGACAACCACCTCCTGGATCAGGGCGTTCAGGTTCTCCGGCCGGTACTCGGCGGTCGGCAGGCGGGCAAAGGTCGAAAACTCGTTGACCAGCCGTTTAATCGTATCGACCTCATGGGCGATGCTCTGGACACACTCGTCAAACACGCCCTGGGAATCGGACAGCTGCGGCGCAAAGCGGCGGTGCAGGCGCTGCGCGGCGAGCTGAATCGGAGTCAGCGGATTTTTGATTTCGTGGGCAATGCGGTAGGCGACCTCGCGCCAGGCTTCCATGCGTTCGACCCGGATGATCTGCGTCACATCCTCAAAAAAGCACACTCCGCCCAACACGTCCCCGCGCTCATCGGTCAGCGGCGCGGCCGTCACCAGCAGGGTCAGGGCGTGGTCGTCGCGCAGCAGGCGCAGCTGGGCCTGGTGTTTGGGTCCGCTCTCGTCCCCGGCGTTCGGGCGGTCGAGCGATTCGCTCAGCAGGGCGCCGACCATCCGTCGCAGTTCGGCGAACTCGCCCGCCCCGAACACCTCATGGTAGTCTCGCTCAACAGCTCGCTCAGCCGCTACCCCGAGCAGCTGTTCGGCAGCCCGATTGACCGTCGACACCAGGCCGGTCCGGTCCAGGGAGACGACCCCGGTGTTCATATTGGCCAACAGGATTTCCATGTAGCGCCGGCGGGCTTCCAACTCGTGGTGGCTCTGCTGCAAGTCGGTCGTCATCCGGTTGAAGGCGGCCACCAGAGTCCCGACCTCGTCCTCGCCTTCTCCTTCGAGCCGATGGGTCCAGTGGCCTTGGGCCACCTCACGGGTTGCCGCAGCCAGTTGTTGAAGGGGCACGGCAATCTTCTTCGACAAAAAGAAACCCAGCCACACCGCAGCAAAGACCGCGACCAGGGTGACCAGAAACATGGTGATCAAATAGTTATTCTTCATCGGCTGCTTGAGGATTCTGAGCTGCCGATACTCGCGGAAGGCGTTTGCCACCTGGCTTCCCTGGCGGGCCATATGCGGCGGCACCGCATATTCAACGACCACCGCTCCGGCCACCTCACCGCGGTCCAGGATGGGCATACCGCCACGCACGACCTCGGTCTGGCCCAGGAAATAGGTCTGGCGGACGGCGCTCCTGCGGAACACCTGGTCGAGCAGTTTGGCGTCCATGCTGTCGTCTTCACCAAGTGCACGGTCCGATCCCGAGGCGCTCGCCACCAGCTGCCGCTGGGGCCCAAAGACCAGAATCCGGCCCAGCTCGAAGCGCTGGCGGGTCTGCTCAAGCAGGGGCAGCAGCGCCTGACCGTGCTCGGTGGTCGCTCTCTGAGTCGCTATCTCAGCGGCCAGGCCGCGGGCGTGAAACAGGGCCTCATCGGCCAAATGGTCGTAGAAGGCATCGACAACGCTGAGCGCTCCGCCCAGCGAGTTTTCGATCTCGCTGGAGAACCAGTTGTCGATGGACCGGTTGACAAAGCCGATGCCGATTAACAACAGCAGAATGGCCGGCAGCAGGGAAATCGCCACAAAGGCCAGGACCAGCTGAAAGCGCAAATACGCGCCCGGCAGCTTCTGCCGCCGCTCGTAAAAGAGTTTGACCAGATTGCGGCCGACCAGAAAAACGAGCAGGACGAGCAGAATGATATTGAGGTTGATCAGCAGTACGAAAACGATATTGCTGCTCAGGCTGTGGGTGTTGCTGAGCTGCGGCAGCGGGCTCTGAAAGACGGCAAACAGCCCCACGCCAAGCGCGGAGATCAGAATCAGCACGCCTTCCCAGCGCCGGCGGCGTTTCGCCTGCTCAGACTCCGGGGGCGGGGAAGCGGACGGCGGTCGCGTGTCCATAGGTCTCACCTGCTCGACGGTCGCGGGGTTCAGAACAGCCGGTCCTGACCCGAGCCGTCTGTCCCGCCGCTGTGAGCCCGGCCAAAATGGGCATAGGCTTTCAGGGTCGCCAGCCGCCCACGGGGGGTGCGCTGCAGATAGCCCTCCTGGATCAGATACGGCTCATACACGTCTTCGATCGTATTCTTCTCTTCGCCGATGGCCGCCGCAATCGTTTCGATTCCAACCGGGCCGCCCTGAAACTTGTCAATAATCGTCAGCAGGACGGTCCGGTCCATTTTGTCGAAACCGACCTCATCAACCTCCAGCAGCTGCAGCGCGGCCTGGGCCACCTCCAGGCTGACCACCGAGTTGGCCTTGACCTGGGCGAAGTCGCGTACCCGCCGCAGCAGGCGATTGGCAATCCGCGGCGTACCGCGCGACCGGCGCGCAATCTCGGCCACTCCGTCGGGGTCAATCGTCATGTGCAGGATAGCGGCCGAGCGACGAATAATCTGGTCCAGCTCGGCCGCCCGGTAAAAGTCGAGGCGGAAGGTCGAACCGAAACGGTCGCGCAGGGGTGAGGTCAGCAGGCCCGAGCGGGTTGTCGCACCGACCAGGGTAAAGTGCTTGAGCGACAGCTTGACGGTGCGCGCCGAGGGGCCTTGGCCGACCACCAGGTCGAGCTGAAAATCCTCCATGGCCGGATACAGGAATTCTTCCACCACCCGGTTCAGGCGGTGAATTTCGTCGATGAACAGCACATCCCCGTCTTCGAGGTTGGTCAGGATGGCGGCCAGATCGCCCGGCCGTTCAATCACCGGCCCGGTCGTGGCCCGAATATCTACCCCCATTTCCCGGGCAATAATATGGGCCATCGAGGTCTTGCCCAGCCCCGGAGGACCGTAAAACAGCAGGTGGTCGAGCACGTCACCGCGTTGTTTGGCGGCTTGAATGGCGATGCGCAGGTTCTGTTTGGTACTCTCCTGGCCGATGTAGTCATCCAGGCTGCGGGGACGCAGCGAGCCCTCAAGCCGCGCTTCGCCGCCGCTCTCGACCGCATCCGCGCCGTCTTCGGGCGACGGCTCCAGATCGAGCACGGGGTCTCTGGGTGATGCTTTTGGCTCGCTCACGCGCTCAGACTCCGTAGCGACTCCTGGATAATATCGGTCAGCGTTGACCGCCCATCCCGCAGGGCGTTCTGGACCGCTTTTTCGGCCTGGGACTGACGATAGCCCAGGTTGACCAGGGCCGACACCGCATCCGTGGAAACCGGAACCTGGGCACCGGGAATGGCCGCACCGTCACTGCCGGGCAGCGCCCCGACCTTTTCCCGCAGCTCGACGACCAGACGCTCGGCCGTTCTTCGGCCGACCCCCGGGACCGCCAGCAGCCGGGTCACATCACCGGCGCGCAGGGCGTCCTCAAGGTCCTCAACCGGAATGCCGGACAGGATATTGACGGCCAGTCGGGGGCCGATCCCGCTCACCCCCTTGAGCAGCACAAACCCGGCCTTTTCCTGCTCATCGAGAAAACCGAACAGCTGCAAGATATCTTCACGCACATGGGTATGGATATGCAGGCTGACCGGCTGGCCTCGCTCGGGCAGGCGATAGAAGGTCTGAAGCGAGACAAACACCTGATAGCCCACCCCCCCGACATCGACGATCAGGTGATCCGGCGCCTTGTCTTCGACTCTGCCGCTCAGACGCGCAATCATCGTCAGCCCCGGCCTCGTGCCGGCCCCCCGACCACCCGCTCGGGGTCCAGACTGGCGACGGACACCTGACGCCACGAACGCGGACCGCTTTTGCGCCGACCTCCTGCCAGTGCGGCCAGCTGGGTCTGAATTTGGGCTGCCAGCGGTGAGGTATGACAGTGGCACACCGCTGCGGCCAGGGCGTCGGTGGCGTCCGGGCTGGTCGGCAAAGCCTGTGCATTGCCCAGCAGCGCAAACACCGCTTTCTGCACCTGGGTCTTATCCGCCCGGCCATACCCGACCACCGCAGTCTTGATCTCGGTCGGATTGTACTCGGCAATGTGCAGCCCGGCCTGAGCGGCGGCCAGCAGGATCACGCCCCGCGCTTCGCCGAGCCGAAACGCACTCTGGACATTGTAGGCCACAAACGCTTTTTCGAGACTCAGGGTGTGCGGCGTCCATTGCTCAATCACCTCGGTGATGCCGGCGTGCACCACCCGCAGCCGTTCCGGCAGGGAGGAGAAGCCGGCGGTCGAGATCACACCACCGGCGCAAAAAGCGAGAGCCCGGCCTCGGCGGTCAACAATACCCCAGCCGGTCTGCCGCGTCCCGGGGTCTACCCCAAGCACTCGCTGTGCTGTTTCCGTGCGTCCCACCTGTCTCCTCCTCATCGCACCCGTCGGCGTGTCGATGCGGTAACGCTGACGGGTTTTGTCCCCACCCCTGTGCGTGATCAGGCCGCGCTCAAGCGCTCGAAGTCCTCTTCAGAGAACTCACAGTTGGCGGCCACACTCTGGATATCGTCGTGTTCCTGCAACACATCGAGCAGTTTATACACCTGCTCGGCCTCTTTCCCGGACAGGCTGACCGTGTTCTGGGGGATGAGCGTCACCTCAGCCGACGGCATGGCCAGACCGGCCTGCTCAAGCGCGGTGTGCACCGCGTCAAAATCCTCCGGGCTGGTCACCACCTCGAACGCGCCCTCGCCGCCACTCACGTCTTCGGCTCCGGCGTCGAGGACGATCTCCATCAACTGGTCTTCGTCAACCTGCTCGGCTTCGACCGAAATGATGCCCTTCTTGTCAAACATCCAGGCGACCGAATTCGAGGTGCCCAGGCTCCCGCCATGCTTGGTCAGGAAATGGCGGATCTCGGCCACCGTGCGGTTTTTGTTATCGGTCAGGACTTGCAGCATGATCGCCACCCCGCCCGGCCCGTGGCCCTCGTACACCACCTCCTCATAATGGACGCCTTCGAGTTCGCCGGCGCCTTTTTTGATCGCCCGCTCAATCGTGTCGTTCGGCATACTGGCCGCCTTGGCCGCAGCCAGGGCCGTGCGCAGACGCGGGTTGGCCGACACATCACTGCCGCCCATGCGAGCCGAAATCGTCAGGTCTTTAATCAGTTTGTTGAACAGTTTGCCCCGGCGGGCATCCTTGACCGCCTTTTTGTGCTTGATCGTACTCCATTTAGAGTGGCCGGACATGGGAATGGCCCTCCTGCGCGATGAATTCTGGTTTCGTGCTTAGCACATCAGGGCGGCTGAGTAAACGGAGAAATTGCTGCCCGATAGTGTCCAGGAAAATGCTAAAGGTCTGAAAAATATAGGGTTTCGCAATACTCCGGCGTTCTATGCGGCGCCGCTGGCCTCGACCCGGACCGTCACCACAGCCGTGTCGTGATACTGCTG
>WTHE01000312.1 GCA_011523315.1 Candidatus Binatota bacterium | reverse complement strand
CAACGAAGAGATCTACTGTGGCAAATTGGGGCTGACGCCCGAGCGTCTGGCCGAGTTGAAGGAGTCGGGAGTGATTTGAGCGCTCCGTCTAGGGGAAGAGGTGTTCCATGTCGCGTCTCCGCCGTAGTCTGTTGTTTGTCCCGGCCAGTAGCGAGCGGTTTTTTGCCAAAGCTCAGAGTTCCCAGGCCGATAGCCTGATCTTCGATCTCGAAGATGCCGTCGCTCCAGAGCGCAAAGCCGTTGCCCGCGAGACGCTCAAAGACGTGCTGCGCGATAGCGGCTTTGCGCGCTTCGAGCGGACGGTGCGCATCAACGACCTTGATACGCCGTACTTTCTGGATGACGTGCTGGCCATGGTCGAGGCCGGGGCGGACGGACTGGTCGTGCCCAAAACCAATACGGTCGAGGGCATCCGATTTGTCGATAAGCTGGTCTCGCTGGCCGAGGAACGGGCCGGGCGCGAGCCGGGCTCGGTCGTGCTGCTGCCGCTGATCGAACAGCCGCAGGCGATTGGTAACGCCTTCAGCCTGGCCCAGGCCAGCCCGCGCTTGGCCGGCATGGCCTTCGGGCATGGAGATTTTTCGCTGGCGATGGGCATTGCGGCCGCGCCGTCCATTGACGGGATTGTCCTGCACGCCCGCTGCCAGGTCGTGACCGCGGCCAAGTCGGCCGGCATCGTGCCGATTGATAATGTGTATCTCGATATTCGCGATGCGGAGGGCTTGGAGGCTGAAACCCGTCAGGGCAAACAGCTCGGCTATGAGGGCAAGGCGTGTATTCATCCCAGCCAGGTCGAGCCGGTGAATGCGGTCTATACTCCGACCGCCGAAGAGGTCGCCTATGCCCGAGACCTGGTTGCGGCCTTCGAGCAGGCGGTGGCCGAGGGCAAGGGGGCGGTAGCCTTCCAGGGGCGGATGATTGACGGTCCGATTGCCGACATTGAACGCATCGTCTTGGAGCGGGCCAAGAAGGCCGGGATGCCGCTTGAGTGACCCGCCAGTCGCCGCCGCTGCTTGCACCCGCAAGCAAAGTGCGCTAGCACTGAGCGCATGGCTGCAAAAAAACCCGACCCGTACGCAAGCCTGGGCGAGTTCCTGCGCCGTCAGCGCGAGCTGTCCCAGCTGTCCATCCGCCAGCTGGCCGATTTGTGCGGCATTTCCAACCCCTACCTGAGCCAGATCGAGCGCGGCCTGCGCATGCCGAGCAGCATGATCCTCCAGTCTCTGGCCAAGGGACTCAAAATGTCGGCCGAAACCCTGTATACCCAGGCCGGTATTCTGGACCCCCAGGAGACCGAAGACAGCGATGTGGTCAAATCAGTCATGCACGATCCCCAGCTGTCGGCGCGGCAGCGAGAGATGTTGATCGACATGTACCGCTCGTTCCGCAAGGTCAACGAAAGCGAAGAATCGGCCTGATGTGTCACCCAGGTGACGCTTCTGGTGACCGGTTTGCTTGCAAAAGTTAGCGGATCAAGCTAGCATGTGCCGGAAAGCAAGCAAGCACCAGACAGGTGAACCCGATCTGAGGAGGAGCACGCTATGGCCGAGAACATGTGGACCAACAATCCTTTCAGCAAGATGTGTGGCGAACTGAATCTGCCCAATCTGCCGATGCTGGCACCGATGCGGGAGATGGCCGCGCAGTATATTGACAACAGCGAGAAATGGGCCAACCAAGCCCTGGAGATGAGCGAAAAAACCACCGCCTGGGCCAAGCAGACCCCAATGGCACCGATGTTTGAGGCTCAGCGCTCGCTGGCCAAACAGCTCGTTGGTTCCTCAACAAGCCTGGCGCGCCAACTGTGGCAGCTGGACAAGCCGGCCGAAGACAAGGTCGGCCTCTAATCCTTCGGCATCTTGGCGTGTGTCATATGCAGGGGCTGCGCGCAGCCCCTTTTTTAGTCTTCAATCTGGACCAGTTCACGCAGACCCTGGGTTGACACAATAAGCCGGCGTCCCTCCCGCTGGAGCAGGGCCTTGCGCTCCAGGGTTCGCATGTGTTCGGTGACCTTTTGACGCGAGGCCCCGACCAGGTCGGCCAGATCCTCGTGGGTGAGTTGGAGAATCAGGAGCGTACCCCGCGAGTCCTGAGCCCCGAATTTCTGCGCCAATTCCAGCAGGGCAAAGGCCAGACGATGCTGGAGGTCGAGACCCTGAAAGTGGGCGTAGCGGTGCAGGAGGCCGAACCAGCGGCTGACCGTCCCGTCCATCAGCGCGCTGAAGTCGGCAAATGGAACGCCTAGCAGGGTGCTGACCAGCGTATCGGCCGACAGGCGGCCGACCCAGCAGTCACTGAACGCCTCACTCCGAAACGGCCGCTGCATGCCGGGCAGCAGAGAGGTAATGCCGAACAGTTCGCCCGGTGAAATCAGGCTGACCAGAATATCCTCGCCCTCTGGCGTACGCAGCGACAGCTTGATCACCCCCGAGACCAGAACGTACAGGGAGTCAGACGGGTCGCCCTGGCGGAAGAGGGTGGTCCGGCGCTCGAAGCGTTCCAGGGTGATCTCGGATAAGATGGTCTTGAGCTGGCGGTCGGAAGCTCTGGCAAACGTCTTCATCCGACGCAAGCTCATGATGTTCAGAACGGGTTGGCGTGTCATTCTGCCTCGTCTCGCTCGGGTGTCTGGCACATGCGGGGTTGGCTCGGCAATTATCGTCTCTCTATGTGTCACCTAGGTGACACAAATGCAAGGCGCGGTCCGGTTTGTTTCCGTCTTTTCCGCTCACCGGCCGACCCGGGGCAGGTTAGGCTGATGGACCGAGGGCGGCTTTCGTTGTACAATCGTCGGCCAACGGTCAGGATCGGGCAGCGTGAGCGTCGCAAACAGTCCGTCCTGGCTGAATTCTACCCGTTTGGAGGGCGAGGAGATGCAATCCACATTGCGATACATCAAGAACGCGCTGAGGGTGCCGGTATTGGCCCTGATTGGACTGGGTCTCGTAGCCGGCTGTGGCGAACCGACCGAGATGGGGGCCAAGGAACAGCAGGCCATTCAGATGGTCAAGTCGCATACCGCAGAGGGGCTGTTCAGCGTGATCTCGAATATCGAGAAGCGCTCGCGGGACAGTGCCCGAGCCGGCCAGCCCTGGGAGTTGGGTCCATGGACAGCCGGCATGCCTTCTCAGAAGGACCGCGTTGTCGAGACCCTGAGTCAGTATTTCAACGTCTTTGATCAGTTTCGCACCGGCAGCTACTGGGTCCGCTTCACCTTTACGAATAGCGACGGCAACGGCGAGGCGCTGTGGGATGTGAACATCTATACCAAGGATGTCATCGCAAAAAACGACGCCGCCAAGTCGTTTGAAATGCCTATAGATGAGCCGGACACGGAGTACAAGGAACCGTATAGCCGCTGATCAAATGGGCCGGCCAAGCCGTCGCCCTCAGCCCGTGTCATCGTCTTCTCCCGCCTGTCCGTTGGCGCCGAGCGGTACCTCGGTGCCAACGGATTCGTCTCCCTCTCCTGACAGGACCTGGAGCAGGGCCTGGTAGACATAGCGATTTACGATCAGCCCCAGGTGCCTGCCCGGCACCTCGAGGTTTTGGCCCTCGGGGTCAAGGCTGGAGTGCCAGGCGACAATTTCGTCGTCTTTGGAGAAGATGGAGGCGAAGTTGACGCGCGAGGGAAAGGGGCCGAACGCGGTCTGTTGAAACTGGCAGCTACACTCCAGGCTTCCGCACTCGGCGGGAACGCGGCCGCGCACCCGTCTGATCGGATATAGGACGTGCGAGGCCACCAGGACGATGGGATTGACCTTGACGGGGGGCGTGAGCGGTGCGCCGATGGCAATGACGCTGCTGATTTTTGTCGGATAGGTCGCGCCCAGAAAACGGGCCAGCATGCCGCCCAGACTGTGTCCGATGACGGTCAGCGACTGACCGGTTTCCTGAAGAATGTGGTCAACCCGCCAGCCCAGGAGTTCACCGGTCCGATTTGGACAGTCAACATTCCAGTCAATGCCCGACAGGTAGGACTGATAGCCGAGGCGATTCAGCCAACCGGCCATCACCCGCAGCGTCCAGTCGCCGGCCAGGAAACCCGGAATCAGCAGGATCGGTTCACCCGTGCCGGGGGAGAGGGGGGGAGCCCGGTATATGGCGGAGGGCAGCAGGTGAGACAGCTGCCACACATAATCGGGATAGGCCGGAGCGGGGTGCCAGTTCATGCTCGCCATTGCTAGCAAGGGATGGGAAATGTTGCAAGCATTGACCCGGGCTGGCTGCGGGCGCCGCTCTTGCCAGCCCGTGACAGACTGGGATAAGAAGACGCGACCTGGAGCAAGACCTGAGACAGGAGTCCCGGCATGCAACACACACAACGCGCCTCTCCTCTGCTTATCAGCCTGCGCAACGGCCTGGCCGTCACCCTGCGACCGATGAGTGCGTTTGACGCCAACCGGCTGGTCAGTTTTGCCAACAGCCTGCCAGCCTCCGATCTGCTCCACCTGCGGATGGACATCACCCAACCCGAGGTGGTCAGACAATGGGTGCGCCAGCTCGAAGAGAATACCACCGCCACCATCATCGCCGAGGCTGACGGCCAGATTGCCGGCTATGCGATTCTGCACCACCATCAAGTCACCTGGCAGCGCCATCTGGGAGAAATCCGGATTCTGATCGGCCCCGCCTATCGCGGCCAGGGACTGGGCCGTCAACTGGCCCGCGAAATCTTCGTCCTGGCCCGTGACATGGGGCTGAGCCGCATCGTGGCCCAGATGATGCCCGAGCAAAAAGGGGCGATTGCGACCTTTGAGCACCTGGGCTTTCAGCCCGAAGCCCTGCTGTCCGATTTTGTGATTGATCGGGATGGCCAGACCCACGATCTGATGATTATGGCCTATGACGTGACGGGCCTGACCGAGCCGACGGTCTAGCGGACGACCGGTCCAGACCGGGCTCAGGCGACGTGCCGGGCCGTCTTGGCGGACGGACTGCGGTCGGCCGCGTCGCGCAGTTCCTGAAACGCCCCACGCAGACAGTCCGTGTAGTGCCACACATCCGGCATCAGCTGGGGATCGACGGTGACACCGATGGTCAGCCGGTGGTTATAGCTGGAGGCGATGTGGAACAGGCCGATGTTGGCGCTGAGCGGACCGATCGGGTAGAGGGCCAGGCGCTTGTGGCCGGCCAGGTAGAGCGGAATCTGGGGGCCGGGAACGTTGAGCGAGACCGTATTGGCCACGGGCAGCCCGAGCTGCTGGCTGAGAGCCTGGAGGGCCGGCGGCAGGAGGCGACCCAGGCTCTGGAACTCGGCCAGGGTCTGGGCCTGGCGCTGGGTCTTGAGTTCTTCCAGGGCGCGGTGCTCGGCCGTAAAACGTCGAACCGGGTCGGCAATGCCCGGGTACAGCGGCACGAGCATGGTCGAAACACGCGGCGCCTGTGTCTCGTCCGCAGCGCCGTTTCCGCCGGCGTGACGCCGCAACGTGACTGGGTAGGCGAGGCGGACTTCGAGGCTGTCCAGCGCGTAGCCCTTGGCCCGCAGATAGCTGCCCAGACCGCCGGAAATGATCGTCAGCACGACATCGTTGACGCTACCCCCCAAGGCCGACCGAATCGCCCGGATTTCGGGAAAGGCGAGTTCGGTCCAGGCAAACTGGCGCGCGCCGGACAGGCAGCCATTAAACGGCAGCTGGGAAACCGGTCGCAGCAGGGGAGACAGTAGCTCGGTAGCCGCGCCGAGTTGGGACTGAGAGTCTGAGGAAGCCTGCCAGCTGGACCATATACGCTGTGCCTGATCGACGCTGAGCGTGGCCGTGGTGGCGATGGTGTCGCGCAGGGCATTTTGCAGCCGGCCCAAAAAGTCCGGACCGGGCTCGGCCGTCCAGGCGCCGGACGGTGGCGGAGGCGGGGGCGCGTCGGGCCGCAAGTCGTGCAGGACGCTGGTCAGCGCCGTGCCGGTCACGCCTTCGACCATGGCGTAGTGGACCTTGGCCAGAATCGCGGTGTTGCCGTCGTGTCGGCCACGGATCAGGCTGAGCTTCCACAACGGATGGCTGCGGTCGAGGGGTTCGGCGAAAATACGGCCGCCGACACGGGATAACACCCGGTCATCGCCGGGCTCGGGCAGGGTGTGCTCCTCAATGTGGTGGGACAGATCAAACTGCGGGTCGTCCTGCCAGCTCGGGTGGACAATGCCAAACGGGGCGGCCACCACTTTTTGTCGGTAGCGGGGCAGCAGATGGAGGCGCTCCTCGAGCAGACGGACCAGGGTCTGGCGCGAGACCTCGCCCTCGTAGACCCCGCAGCCGCCGATGTGCATGGGCTGACAGGGCTGCTCGCGGTACAGGAAAGAAGCCTCCAGGGAACTCAGCCGGCGCTGGTGGTGTTCGGACATACGTGTGTGTGTAGCAAGAATAGCCGTGCCTGGACAGAGCCCGTGCGGGCGG
>WTHE01000731.1 GCA_011523315.1 Candidatus Binatota bacterium | reverse complement strand
GTATTTACCGCTGCCGCGCGTGGTGGCCGAGGGGCAGCGCTATCGCTGGAGTGAGGATTTCCCGCGCTCAATCGGCCGTATACGGTCCTTTTTCGGGAATTTCGGCATCCTGGTCCGCGCCTATGCCTACATCCTGGCCATGGGCGGCGACGGGCTCAGCCAGGCCACCCGGATGGCCGTCCTGAACGCCAACTATGTGCGCAAACGCCTGGAGTCCACCTATCAGCTGGCCTCGGCCTCGCCGTGCCTGCACGAGTGTGTGTTTTCCGACCGTTCCTTTCAGCACACCGGGGTCAAGACCCTGGATATCGCCAAGCGCCTGCTCGATTACGGCTTTTACGCCCCGACGATCTATTTCCCGCTGGTGGTCAGCGGCGCGCTGATGATGGAGCCAACCGAAACCGAGACCAAAGAGACGCTCGACGCCTTTGCCGACGCGCTGCTGGCCATTGCCCGCGAGGCCCAGGACGAACCCGAGGCGCTGAAAGCCGCGCCGGCTTCGACGCCGGTGGGGCGTCTGGATGAAACCCGCGCGGCGCGCCGGCCGGTCCTGGCCTGGCGACGTCAGCCCTGACTTGGCTCTCCTCGGCTCATGGAAACAATCAGCATTCGGGGTGCCCGCCAACACAATCTCAAGAACATCAGCGTTGACATTCCCCGTAACCGGCTGGTGGTCATCACCGGCGTGTCCGGCTCGGGCAAATCGTCCCTGGCCTTTGACGTGTTGTACGCCGAGGGACGCCGCCGCTATGTTGAATCGCTGTCGGCCTATGCCCGTCAGTTTCTTGACCAACGCGCCAAACCCGAGGTTGACGCTATCAGCGGTCTGTCTCCGGCCGTGGCGATTGAGCCGCGCGTTCCGACCAGCTCGCCCCGCTCTACAGTCGGCACGGTCACCGAGCTTGCCGATTACCTGCGTCTGCTGTACGCCCGGGTCGGCACCCCGTATTGTCTCCGCTGCGACCGGCCGCTCACCCGTCACAGCGTGCCCCAGATCGTTGACCGCGTGCTGGCCCTGCCTGAGGGCAGCCGGCTCCAGATCATGGCACCCATCCGCGTCGCGGGCCGGGCGCAGTTTGACCTGGCCGTGCAGGAACTCCGCCGGGCGGGTTTTGTACGGGTGCGGGTCGCGGACCGGACCTACGAACTGACCGACCCTGTGCCTGTTGCGACCGAGTTCGATCTTGTCGTTGACCGCTTGATTGTCAAAAGCGGGATCGGCCGGCGGCTGACCGACTCGGTCGAAACCACGCTGCGCTACGGCCGCGATGTGGTCAAAATCGGCCACACCGGGCCGGACAAGGCATACCACGAGCACCTGTTTACCCAGACGCTGCGCTGCCCGGCGTGCGGCTTCGGCTATCCCGATCTGACGCCGGCCTTCTTTTCGCCCAACAGCCCCGAGGGCGCCTGCCCGGAGTGTGACGGGCTGGGCCGACTGACCGCAGGGCGTGACAAAACGCCTCAGAAGCCGTGCGGACCATGCGCCGGGACGGGGCTCAGGGCCGAGAGTCGGGGGGTGCGGATTCAGGATCGCGATATTGCCCAGCTGGGCGGACTGTCGATTTCCCAGGCGCTCGATTTTTTCCGGCGCGTGTCCTTTTCCGGTCAGGCGGCCGCGATTGCGGCGCCCGTGTGTCAGGCGATCCGTAGCCGACTTCAGACGCTGAGCGATATCGGCCTCGACTACCTGCGGCTCGACCGGCCGCTGCCGACGCTGTCTGGAGGAGAAGCCCAGCGCGTTCGCCTGAGCACCCAACTCGGAGCCGGCCTGTCCGGCATCCTGTACGTCCTCGACGAGCCCTCAATCGGCCTCCACCCGCGCGATACCGCACGTCTGCTGGCCGCCCTGCGCCAGCTCCGGGACCACAACAACAGCGTGGTCGTGGTCGAGCACGACCCTGAGACAATCCGGGCTGCGGATTACATTATCGACCTCGGGCCGGGCGCGGGGGAGGGTGGCGGACAGGTGCTGGCAACCGGAACGCCGCACGAAGTCCAAGCTCAGGCCGGCTCGATGACCGGCCGCTATCTGCGCGGGGAGCTGAGCATTCCGGTCCCGACCCGGCGCAGAACAACCGACCACTACCTCACCCTTGGCGGGGTGCAGGTCCATAATCTGCAAAATGTGACCGCCTCATTCCCGCTCGGGGTGTTCGGCTGTGTGACCGGGGTGTCCGGCTCGGGCAAGAGCAGCCTCGTCCTGCACGCGCTTGCCCCGGCCGTGTCTCAGGCGCTGGCCGCGTCTGCGGATGCCCCGCCGACCCTCGACGGCTGGCAGCTGATCGACAAGCTGGTGCAGATCGATCAGAGCCCGATCAGCCGCACTCCTCACTCCAACCCGGCCAGCTATGTCGGCCTGTTCACTCCCCTGCGCCAGCTGTTCGCCCGGCTGCCCGAAGCACGGGTTCGGGGCTACGGCCCGGAGCGCTTCTCGTTCAACGTCAAGGGCGGCCGCTGCGAGGCGTGTCTGGGTAGCGGGGTGGTGGGAGTGGACATGCACTTTCTGCCGGACGTGTACGTCGAGTGCGAGGTATGTCGCGGCCTGCGCTACAACCGCGAGACCCTGGAGGTTCGCTTCCGGGGGCTGTCGATTGCCGAGGTGTTGAATCTGAGCGTTGCCCAGGCGCTTGAAGTCCTGACCGACCTGCCAAAGATTCGTCCCCGCCTGGAGACCCTGCGCGACCTGGGTCTGGACTATCTCCGGCTCGGCCAGCCCGCCCCGAGCCTGTCGGGCGGCGAGGCCCAGCGTCTCAAGCTGGCCCGCGAACTCAGCCGTCGCCCGGCCGGTCACACCCTGTACCTGATGGACGAACCCACAACCGGGCTGCATCTGGCCGATATTCAGCGTCTGCTCCAGGTGCTGAACCTGCTGGTCGAGGCCGGTCATAGCGTGCTCGTCATTGAGCACAATCTGGACGTGATTAAAACCGCCGACTTTGTGCTGGATCTGGGTCCTGAGGGCGGCCAGCAGGGCGGCCAGGTGGTGGCGGCCGGAACGCCTGAAGACCTTGCGCGGGTGGAACACTCGCATACCGGGCGTTTTCTGCGACCGCTTTTAGCCTCCGCCTGAGGCCGCTTGACCGCGCCAGCTTGACAGCTCTGGGGGAACGTTTTATCTTCGACCTATAGAGTCCACTTTACCGGATTCCCCCATGAGCGTGTGAGGATTTCAGCCATGCCACAGCCGATCTATATGGACAACCAGGCCACCACCCCGATGGATCCACGGGTGTTGGAGGCTATGCTGCCGTACTTCAACGAACACTTTGGCAATGCCGCCAGCCGCAACCATCCTTTTGGCTGGACGGCCGAAGAAGCCGTCGATACCGCCCGCAGCCAGATTGCCCAGGCCATCGGCGCCAAGCCCAAGGAAATCATCTTTACCAGCGGCGCGACAGAGTCCGACAATCTGGCCATCAAGGGCGTGGCCGAGTTCTATAAGGACAAGGGCAACCACGTCATCACGTGTGTGACCGAACACAAGGCGGTGCTCGACTCGTGTAAGGCGTTGGAACGGGCGGGCAAGGCCGAGGTAACCTATCTGCCGGTCGATCAATACGGCATGGTCAGCCCGGATGACGTGGCCAGCGCCATCACCGACAACACCGTGCTGATCTCCATCATGGCCGCCAACAACGAAATCGGCACCCTGCATCCGGTGCGGGAGATCGGCCGGATTGCCAAAGACCGGGGTGTGCTGTTCCACTGTGACGCGACCCAGGGGGTGGGGAAAATCCCGATGGATGTCGGGCAGGACGGCATCGACCTGTTGTCCCTGAGCGCCCATAAGCTCTACGGTCCCAAAGGCTGCGGCGCCCTGTACGTGCGGGCCAGAGGTCCGCGGGTGCGGCTCACCCCGATCATCGACGGTGGTGGGCACGAACGCGGCATGCGGTCCGGCACCCTGAACGTGCCCGGCATCGTCGGCTTCGGTAAGGCGTGTCAGCTGGCCGTCCAGGAGCTGGAGACCGAGGCGGCGAAGCTCATCGGTTTGCGCACACGGCTGCACGACGGCATCACCGGGGAACTCGAAGAAGTCTACCTGAACGGACATCCGACCCAGCGCCTGCCCGGCAACCTGAACCTGAGCTTTTCGTATGTGGAGGGCGAATCGCTGCTGATGGGCATCAACAAGGATGTGGCGCTGTCGTCCGGGTCGGCCTGCACCTCGGCGACCCTCGAGCCTTCGTATGTGTTGAAGGCGCTGGGGGTGGGAGAAGAGCTGGCCCACACCTCGATTCGGTTCGGGCTGGGCCGCTTCAACACCGAGGCGGAGGTCGATATCGTGGCCAAGCGCATCGTCGAGGTTGTGCAGCGGCTGCGCGATCTGTCGCCGCTGTACGAGATGGCCAAAGAGGGGATTGACCTCAAGTCCGTGCAGTGGAAAACCGCCTGAGGAAGACGCCATGGCACAGCCTTCAAAACTGAAAATTGGTATCAGCGACAACGCGGTGCAGAAGATCCACGCCCTGCTCAGCCAGCAGGGCGTGGAGGGGCACGGCCTGCGGGTGAAAGTCGTGGGCGGCGGGTGTTCCGGGCTGTCGTACAAAATGAATCTCGACGCCGAACGCAACGGCGACCGGGTGTTCGAGCGTGAGAACGTCAAAGTTCTGGTTGACCGCAAGAGTTTTCTGTATCTCCGAGGCACCGAGCTGGACTACTCCGAGAGCCTGATGGACTCCGGGTTCAAGCTCAACAACCCCAACGTGAAACGCTCGTGCGGCTGTGGCAGCTCTTTCTCGGTGTAGCGATTCTCCCCTGCTCTCGTTCCCATGACCACCCCTGAGACGATCCGCTGCTGGCGCTGCCAGAGCGAGGTCCCGGTCGCGCTGCTGTGTTCGCGCTGTGGGGCGGTCCAGCCGTTGCCGACCGACCTTGACTACTTTCGGGTTCTGGGGGTGGAGCGGAACCCGGCGCTCGATGAATCCGCCCTGTCCAGCCGCTACTATGAGCTGAGCCGTCGTCTCCATCCCGACCTGTACCAGACCGCCAGCGCCCAGGAACGCGAGGCCAGCCTGCACAACAGCGCGATCATCAACCGCGCCTACCGGACCTTGCGCGACCCCGCCCAGCGCGGGGTGTACTGGCTGGAACTCCACGGCGAAAAGCTCGGCGCGAACAATAACCGGGTGCCGCCCCAACTGGCCAGTCTGGTCTTTGCGGTCCAGGAACAGCTCGAAGAGCTGCGCGACGCCCGCCGGGCGGGCAAACAGGCCGAGGTGGACAACGCCCTGAGCCAGCTGCGAACCCAGCTCGAAGAGCAACGGGCGCAAACCCAGGCTGCCCTGACCCGGAATTTTTCTCGCTGGCATGATGATTCGCCTGAGACATCCGCCCTGCTGGCCGAGTTGAAAAGCGTCCTGTCTGAGCTGGCCTATCTGCGGACCCTCTTACGGGATGTGGAAAAGGAAAACGAGGTATCGTGGAACGCATAGTCGGTATTGATCTGGGAACCACCAACAGCCTGATCGCCTACATCGACGGGGAGACCCCGCGGGTGCTGACCGATGCCCACACCGACAGCGGCTTGTTGCCGTCGGTGGTCAGCTTTCTGCCCGACGGCACGTCTCTGGTCGGCGCCCAGGCCGCCCTCCGCGAGGCCGCCCATCCCCTGACCACGCTACGCTCGGTCAAGCGTTTCATGGGCCTGGGCATGGAGCATGTCAGCGACGAGGACCGTCGGCGCTACGCGTTTGTCCCGGACGACGGCGAGAAGGAAAACCAGGCCATCGTCCGCTTTGCCGTGCATGATCGCAGCTATACCCCACCCGAGATTTCTGCCGCCATCCTGCGCGATCTCCGCCAACGGGCTGAGGCGGCCCTGCACGAACCGATCAAAAAGGTCGTAATTACGGTTCCGGCCTACTTCAACGACTCGCAGCGCCAAGCTACCAAGGACGCTGGCCGGCTGGCCGGCCTGGAGGTCATTCGTCTGGTCAACGAGCCCACCGCAGCCTCGCTGGCCTACGGTCTGGACAAGCAGGAAGAGGGCCTGATTGCCGTGTATGATTTTGGCGGCGGGACCTTTGACATTTCTATTCTGCGCCTTCACACGGGTATTTTTGAGGTGCTGGCGACCAACGGGGATACCCGACTCGGCG
Organism: Candidatus Binatota bacterium; assembly: GCA_011523315.1. GTDB lineage: Bacteria > Desulfobacterota > Binatia > Bin18 > Bin18 > JAAXHF01. Next base: position 296 of record WTHE01000731.1, on the reverse strand, counting down.
GCGATGATGTGGACCAGCGCCTGGCCGAGCGCTTTGTGCTCAGTGAACTGGCCGAAGATTTGCGAAACGACCCCCAGGTCTTGAGTCAGGCTCAGGCTGCGGCCAAAGCGGCCAAGCAGGCCCTGTCGGCCCAGCCCCAGACCCGGCTGTCGCTCAGCCTGCCCGACAGAGGGATCGCCTTCGAGCAGTCCCTCAGTCGCCATGAGCTGGAGTCGGCGGTCGACGATATTATCGCCCGCACCCTGGTCCCGTGTCGCCAGGCCCTCAAGGATGCCGGCGTGGCCGCAGCCGATATT
>WTHE01000267.1 GCA_011523315.1 Candidatus Binatota bacterium | reverse complement strand
GCCTGCAGGCCAGCAAACTGCGCCAGATGGTTCGCGGCCGACGCATCCTGCTCGGCGTTGACCGGCTCGACTACACCAAGGGCATCTCCGAGCGGCTGCTGGCCTTTGACCGCCTGCTCGAACGCCACCCGTCGTGGCGCGACCAGGTGTCCATGACCCAGATCTCGGCTCCGTCGCGCACCCGGGTGCCGGAGTACGCGGCCCAGAAGCGCGAGGTTGACCGTCTGGTCGGAGAAATCAACGGCCGCTACTCTGAGGACGACTGGATTCCGGTTCGCCACCTGTACCGCTCCTACACCCAGGAAGAGCTGGCCGCGTTTTACCGCGAGGCCGATGTGTGTCTGGTCACCCCCCTGCGCGACGGCATGAATCTCGTCGCCAAGGAGTATATTGCGGCCCAGACCGACAACCCCGGCGTCCTGCTGCTGTCCCAGTTCTGCGGCACGGCCGAGGACCTGGTCGAAGCCGTGATCGTCAACCCGTACGATATTGACGGCACGGCCTCGGCCCTCAACCGGGCCCTGAACATGAATCTGACCGAACGGCGCGAGCGCTGGCAGGCCCTGAACAGGCGCGTCCACGAACGCACCGCCCAGACCTGGCGGGACCGGTTTCTGGCCGACCTGGAAAAGAGCGACCAAGCGGTCAGACCCGGCTCACGGCCCAAGGCCCGTTCGACACGGGCGAAAACGACCGGGAAAACCAGCGCCTAGAGCAAATTCTGATGCTGTGCAGCCCTTCGACTTCAGGCGCGCTGCGCCTTACGCTCAGGACCAACGGTCTTCCGTTCGTGCTGAGCGTAGCGGAGCGAAGTCGAAGCAGGGATGCCGGATCACGTCCGGCAGGACCCAGGCGGAGCAAGAGAGCTACAACTCATCGTAAACCGCTCTAGTCGTTACGGGAGACGCCATGCCCCTCGTGTGGATCATCGCCGCCTGCTTCCTCCTCGCGTCCGTCGCCGCGCCGGCCCGGGCTGCCGCCCCGGAACACGTCAGGCTGACCTGGATGTCGGTCTCCAACTGGCTGATTGAGGTCGGCCAGACCCGTATTGTCCTGGACGGCTATATCAGCCGGATTCCCGAAGCGGCCTTTTCCGGGCCGAGTTTTGCCTACGCCGAGCCCAGTCTGCCGGACACGGCCGCAATTCAGCGTGTCATCGAGGCCCTGGGCAGCCCCCGGATTGACTGCATCCTGACCGGTCACAGCCATTTTGACCACGCGTTTGATGTGGCCGCCTGGGCGCGTTTGACGGGTGCCCGGATCGTCGGCGCCCGCTCAACGTGCCTCCAGGCCGTTGCCCAGGGCGTTCCCGACGCACGGTGTACGGCGGTCGAGGGCGGAGAGCTGATTCCGCTCGGCCCCTACGTCAGTGTCCGGGTAATACGCTGGAACCACAGCGGCGATACCACCACCTTCGAGGGCAAACTGCTGCACGCGCCCCTCGAACTGACCGCGCCGCCAACACCGACCAGCGCCGGCCTGCGGCCCGGTATTCTGCAGGACTTTCCCAACGGCGGTGGCGCCCGGGCGTATCTGTTTACGGCTCAGACTGCGGCCGGACCGGTCCACTGGCTGTACTCCAACACCGGCAATGCAACGACCTTCGGTCAGCCGGTCACGATAGACGAGGCGTTTTTCAGCCAACGGGAGCTGGCCCTGGATAGTCTCCGCATTGCCGAACACGCCATCCCGGCCCGCGAGCACCTGCGGGCGGCTCTGACCGACGCCGGCCTCGCAGGGGTCGATGTGTGGCTGGGATTCAGCGACCGGCCGCTGGCCCAGGCCGTCCACCCGATCCTCAAGCCCAAGGCGCATATCCCTCACCACTGGGACGGCCTGTTCTCGCCGTTTTTTGACGGCGTTCCGTACGCCTACAGCGCGTTTCCCATGTCCGCCGGGGTGTCCGACTTCTGGGAAGAACAGCAGGTCAGCTTCCTGCCCCCCCGGCAGTACATGGACGCCTATATGCTAACCCCAACCAGCGTGCGACCGGTGGCCAACCCGACCGTCAAGCAACGGCTCGGCCTGTCCGCTCCTCCTTCACCTGGAGAGCACAACTGAAGAACTCGTCACGGAGGGCAAGCTGTGATCATACACGAGGTGAAAGCCAACAACAGGCAAGCCTGCTTTCAGATCAAGACCAGGAGGGAAGAGTTCTCATTCCCGTTCATCAAGCTGAGGCTGGTCCCTTCGAGCACAAACCGGATCACGGACGTGTATGTGGACCGAGAAGCGGGCAAACAGGCGATCACCTACGTGCTTCAGTCCGGAGATGAGGATACCGTCCACCTCGACGACTTTCTTCACTACAACAGGGACCCCGATTACGTGCGGGAGCTGACGCTCTACAATCTGACGGCGCATGCTGTCGATCTTGTCAAGCGCTCGCAGCTGCCCAAGCGTGAACTGGCGCGAAAGCTCAAGACCTCGCCGGCTCAGGTGTATCGCCTGCTAGACCCGACCAATTACACAAAGACCATTGATCAGATGGTGCGGCTCCTGGCCTGCCTCGACTGTACGGTCGAGGTACGGGTGAGCGAGAGCACGGATGGCACCGACGAACTCCGGGACATACGCTGCCGAAGCGGCTCGTGAGATGCCCCCTGGGGTCTGGGCTCAGCGTTGGCACTCACGGCTGAGAAGCAGTATGGTGGGGGCTCGGTGATCGAGGCGGTAAGAAGGATGCGCACTATGCCAAACACGCACGCCAACGACCTGCCCAGCCTTGCCGGCGTCCTGGCCCCGATGGTGGCACGCTTTCCGCGCCGACAGCAACGACTCCTCATTGCCTGGGCTGAACGCCAGGCCGCGGGGAGATACCACAGCTGGGCTGAATGCGTCAGTGAGCCGGACCGGGCAGGCTTCCTCAGCTGTGTCGCGCGAGAGGAAGAGATTGCGGACCGGATTGAAGCGCTCGACCCGGATGCAGCCGCAATCCAGCAACAGCTCTTGGCGGAGCTGCCCGATCTCGAAGCGCAGGTTGAGGCGGTCTACGCCGACCGGTCTCTCGAAGAGCAGTGGGAAATCCAGCGCAGGGCCGAGCGAGCCGGTAAAAAAACCTGGGAGACCTTTGCCGCCACAGAGAACGATCCCCAGGCCCGTGCCGTTCTGTTGGTCTGCGCCGGGCTCGAAGACGAAAACGCGAGTTTTTTACGCAGCATCGTGGAGAAGCAGGGTGTTGGTTGATCCTCTATTCCACAGACCCGAGAGGAGATGTCCCGCTCCTTCGCCCTCCGCACAGTCGCTCGCACATTTCACGATAAGCTGCCGCTACCTGTCCGTGTGAGAGCAACCGGAGCGGGAGGATACAGATTGGGAGAGCACTGCGTCTCCGCCGAGCAGTGCCTCAGAAGGAATCATGTTTCATGTGAGGCAGCAAATTCCGGTGGCTATTCGTATAGACAAAGGCCCGGTTATCAGAGATCAGGGGCTGCGGCATCTTGAAGCTATGAGGGCGATTGTTCCTGGGGGCGGGCTCACCGCGTCTCTCCTCAATGATCTGGCCACGGGGCAGCGCGTGGTCATCCAGGTCGGACACGAACGGGGAAATATCAGAGTGAACGGGTCTGCTGCCGCCATCAAAGATTTCCGCCAGCGGATATGACCTTAAACTAGGAAATGCCGTCAAACGATTTTTGCACACAAGGCGCTTTCGTCTGATTTTCGCCATTCCGATTCTTGGGAAAATCGGGTACAAGGTGATTCATGGCTGACCTTATTTTTGGTGTTAATTTCGAGCCAGATCGTGACCGTATACGTCGGATGCTCTTTGTAGCCGATGCCCTCGTTGCTGCGTGTGAAGTCTACAATCGCGGGCTCATATCTATCGGTTCTCCCGTAATGCTAGCCTCCCTCACTGATCCTCCTTTAGAGCCGACGACTTTAGCCCTTGAGGGTATCGAGGTGGGGTCATATAAGATACGCATCCGTTATCTTCTGGAGGCGTTAGACGATAAGGATTTGAGGAAATTGAATGCAAGAAGGATAGTGGGAAGTCTCCTAGTCGGGGCAAAATACGCCATTCTTGAATGGATGGATGAAGGCCCCAGGCAACCAGGGGGCTTAGAATCACTCAGGCAAAAAATTAGAAACATTGCAATAAGGGTGGGCATCTATGAAATTATTACTGAGGTGAGACGCTTTGGGGTTTCTCTTCTTCCTGAAGGAGAACATATCATCAGGCCGACCTATCTGGTGAGTGCAATACGAAATTTCCAAAGGGCCAAAGATGCACTCGACTCAAAGGGCGGGGCGTACATTGAAGACACGAATGGCCGGAGACAGGAAATGGACCTAGAGGTAAAGTGGACCGAGGAAGATATCAATAATCTCCTGGTGAGCCGAGTCGAAGTGACCCCCGCTAAGACGATGGTTCTTGATGTAAAGAAGGCGGATTATTTCATGGGTCGGCGGTGGGAATTTAATTATGGACGTGGGTCAATGTCTGCATGGGTCGAAGATACCCAATGGCTTCTGAATTTCTATGGCGGAAATGTAAACATTCGGTCAGGGGACGCATTGGTTTGCGAGACCCGGATAGAAACAGTATACGATATCGACGGCAGAATTGTTGAAGAGAATTTTTTTGTGGAAAAAGTTGTCACAATTCAGAGAGGCAAAGCCGGTCGTTTCTCTGGCTGAGGAAAGTACGTTTCTCTAATGTCAAACTGTCAATCGTTCCGATAGTGTATCACTGAATTTCAAAACAACACACTGCCCTTTCTCCGTACACTTGACCTTCCGCCGATCTCCCGCCATTCTGCTTTCTGCAAACACTTTTCGGGAATCCCGACCTATGTCGGGCTGCCCGCTGAATAGAACAGCCTCTTAGCCCGGCCTGGGGTAGCTCCCCTCGCCTAGGCGAATAGGCGAGAACCTCTCTACCCGAGAAGTGTTTGCACTGACCCGGCAACCTGAGCCACAAGAAATCGTAACGTGCCGTGCGTCGAATCGACACTTCGACACACGGTCCAACACCGCCCACTCGCACGGGGCAGCGTTGGTTTGCGGACATGCCGCATTGTACTGAGTGGACGGAGAAAGGCCAAGGATCCATTTACCATGCGCACAATCCGTCTTTCGCCCTACCTTTCTGCTGCCAGTCTCACGGCGGCAATTTTTCTTTATAGCATTGGCGTACAAGCGCAAACCACGCCGCCCCTCGAACCTGACGCACTCATCTCTGTAGGTCTGTAGGCGGACGAACCGAGGTGCGCCACGATTACGCCTACCCGACCGGCCAGAGCTATGTCCTGATTGATTGTGAGACTGAGGATACGGTGTACGAAGGGGGGGACTTGACCGACGCGACAGTCTGAATAGCATTCAACAAGCGCTATTCTTTGGCGCACTCACAGGCAAACAGCCTGCCGTCGTGATCTACGATACGGATGGCCGGATCGGACGCTTTGAGCACCGGATTCGAGTCGCCTGTGAGCAGGCGGGAGTGCGGTTTGTTCGGATTCCGATAAAAATAGGTCTTCATGAAAACGACCAACCGGCTTTTCGGCAAAAACGTACAGCTTTATTACTCGGTCTTGATTTTGCACCGTTGAGTAGCAAACGGCAGATTATCCATGATGTTGGGGAACGGATAGCTGCCTAGAGGAAGTAAGGAATATCCTATGCGTCTACTGTTTCTTGTCATGGTTGGCTTATTAGCCGCTTGTGTCTCGTCAGTCGGAGCCCAGCCAGACTCTCTCAACTTCGGTACGCACGTCTTCCCGATTGTCAATGGGAAAGGGCAGGTGCTTGGTACGGCATTTCGTATTTGCCAGCCCAACGTGGTGTTGACGGCTACCCATGTCATAGAGGGGGGCAATTTCGCCGACTTGCACGTTTTTGTGCCTTCCCTTGGGGGGAGAACAAGCCTGACTCCAACCAGAATCGTCAAACACCCGGAGGCCGATGTGGCTGCTATGTTCTTCAAGGAAGCGGACACGGCAGAATTGGAATGTTTTAACCTTGGGGTATTGTCGAATGACCGTCCAGGTTTTACGAAATATCCGATAGGTGAGGATATTTCGTCCTTTGGATTTCCCAAGTTAAAAAATCCTACCGGACCACGGATGATGAAAGGACATATCCAGGCCCACTTCCAGGCCGAAGGCGAAAGCTATGGAGGCTATCGGTATGCTGCCTACGAGCTGGCTTTCCCGGCATTCGGCGGCATGAGTGGCTCGCCGGTTCTTCGGGAACAGAATAGACATACAGTGATCGGTGTCGTAACCGCTAGCACTACATACGCCTCCTTAGGGGATAGGATGAACACACGGGCAGATTGGGCGGTGGGGGCAGCACTGCTTCCACTCACAGAGTGGCTGGAGGTTTTAGCTAAAACGCCTGATGCCCTACAATAGGTCCCTAATTTCAAATTGACGCAGCACGAATCGGCCGCAGAGGATTGTGTGCCGATGTGTAAACTGGTATGTAA
>WTHE01000576.1 GCA_011523315.1 Candidatus Binatota bacterium | reverse complement strand
AGTGTTGTAGTGGAGTGACGACGCAGTCTACTGAGAAGCCCCAGAGCTGTCAACGCACACCGCGAGCTGGAGCGGTGCCGAGCCACAGCGAAGCATCCCGCCAGCAGGCTCTGGAGCCTGTGTAGCTGCTCCTCGTTTTTGTTGCCCAAACGCGCTACCCTGGGCCGATCTTTTGCAAGGAGCAACACATGACCACCGACCAACACAATGACTTGGAAGCGATCCGCCAGCTTAAAGCGCGCTATTTCCGATTGATGGACACGCAGCAGTGGGATCTTTTGCGGGAATGTTTCGCCGCCAATATTTCAGCGCTATACGAAGGCGCGCCGCGCGCCAGCGGGGACCTGCCGCGCGACATCGAGATCGCGGGTCGCGACGCGCTGGTTGACGGCATCCGCACGCTGCTGACCGGCGCGAAATCGATACATCAGGGCTACATGCCGGAAATCGAACTGACCAGCCCAACAACCGCACGCGGTGTCTGGTCGATGTTTGACGATGTGCGCCTGCCGACCTGCAACTTTAAGGGCTGGGGGCATTATCACGAAGACTATGTGAAGGAAGATGGCCGCTGGAAGATGAAAAAGATTCACCTGACCCGCCTGCACACAGAGGAAGAATGGCTGTAGCCCGGTCTTTGCCCAAGCCGCAGCCTGGAAACGATGTCATACCTGTAGGGGGCAATGCGTATGCCTGAGTTGACTGATTTGAGGGACCAAACCTGCATCGTCGGTATCGGCGAAACGGACTACACGCGTGGCACGCCCAAGAGCGCGCTCGAACTCGCCCTGGAGGCGTCAATGGGCGCTATCGAGGACGCCGGCCTGCAACCCGAATCCATCGACGCGGTGATTCTCCCCAACGGCGCCGGGAGCGGTGGCACAGCCGGTGATTTTTGCGCCAACCTGGGACTGCAAGATTTACACTACACCACCTCTCTCCAGGAAATGGGCGGGGCCATGTGTGTGTCCGCGGTTGAGTCCGCTGCGGCCGCGCTGGCCAGTGGCATTGCACAGTATGCGTTGATTCCCCTGGCCAGCCGGTTCTATTCCGGACGGAGAGCCCGGAACGTGACGTCCGACCCTGGAACGGGACTGCAAGCGGCCGCAACTATCCGGGACTACTATGCGCCGTTTGGCGTGGCAGCGCCGCCCCAACATTACGCGTGGATGGCGCAGCGACATATGCAACTGTATGGCACGACCCACGAGCAACTGGGTGCGGTGGCGGTGGCGATGCGTAAACACGCCCAGCTGCATCCCAACGCTCTCATGCAGCGATCTCCGCTCACTCTGGAGGATTATCTGTCGTCACGCTGGATCAGCTATCCCTACCGGCTGTTGGATTGCTGTCTGGAGACCGATGGCGCGGCGGCGCTACTCATGACGACTGCCGAACGCGCCAAAGATCTCCGCAAACAGCCTGTGTATGTGGCTGGCGTGGCGTCGGGCCATCCTTTTCCACCCCACGATATTCCGAATCGACCAGATATCCTCACAATCGGGCTCGACTTTTGCGCGTCACGCGCCTACGCGATGGCGGGAGTCCAGCCAAGCGATATCAATTTCGCCGAGATTTATGACTGCTTCACCGGCCAGGCCATTTTGCAAATCGAATCGGCAGGCTTCTGCAAGAAGGGCGAAGGTGGATCGTTCGTTGAAAACGGACGGATCGAACTCGGCGGCGCGCTGCCCGTGAATACGCACGGCGGTCTGCTCTCACAGGCACACAATACCGGTATGAACCATCTGGTTGAGGCCGTCGCGCAACTCCGCCACGAGGCCGGTCCGCGTCAGGTGCAAGACGCCGAGTTAGGGGTGGTGACCGGCTGGGGGGGGCATGGGCACGGGTCGATCACGATTTTGCGTCACTGAGGGAGTCTCACCATGACGACTGAGCATACACCACAGGCCCTTCGATTGCCCGTCTTGCAGGGCTACACAGCGGAATTCTATGCCTGGTGTCAGCAGCGGGAGCTGCGTTTTCAATGCTGTCAGCAGTGTGGAACGTGGCGGCATCCGCCGCGGCTCATGTGTACCAGGTGTCACTCACTGGAGTGGGAATGGGCGCCGACGAAAGGAACGGGCAGGGTCTATTGTTGGACGACCGTGTATCAGGCGCTCGACCCGACCTTCGCTGAGGACGTTCCGTACGCGGCAGTGGTGGTCGAATTGGATGAAGGGCCGCGACTTACAACGTGGGTGACGGGGGTAGCCCCTGACGAGCTACGAGTCGGCATGCCGGTTGAGGTCTGGTTCGATAAGGTCAGTGACGACGTGACGCTGCCTAAGTTTAAACCTCAGGCTGCCCCTTGAGTTGTGGAGGGGACGATTACGCTTCGAGACCGAAACGGGGCTGGCGCCGCTGAAGACCGACGACCCGGCACCGCCTCTTCAACATGCTGGGCGCTGACACCTGGCCCACGATAGGTTATAGTCCGGCCGTCCCTCACCGGAAATACAGGCAACTTTCACCAGAGAGATATTCGAGCAGAGGAGAGCAGATGACGCCGATCAGGATTGACCCCGCTACCGGACGGAAGATCTTTAACACCCGTGCTGCCAGCACGATGGACGATGTGATCGGGAGAGGCTACTCGGTCACCCAGGATGAGTCGCTCAAGACGCTGCCGCCACAGCCACCGGGCGCGGTGTTCAACGCCGAGGAGCAGACGAAATATCGCGAATTCAAGGAGGCGCGCCGGGGGGCGGCAGACTACATGGCGATGGAGGGCGAGTTCAGCACCTACCTTGAGGACGTGTACTCCGCAGACCCGGTCCCTCGTGACGCTCTGGCCGACGAGTGCGAAATCCTGGTCGTGGGCGCCGGCTTCGCCGGGCTGTTGTTGTGGCACAAGCTGAGTCAGGCGGGCTTTACCGACGTGCGGTTCTGTGAGAAGGGCGGCGATGTCGGCGGGACCTGGTACTGGAACCGCTATCCGGGCATTGCGTGTGATGTGGAGTCGTACAGCTACTTTCCGTTACTGGAGGAGATGGGCTACTTCCCGTCGATGAAATTTGCGTCGGGGTTTGAGATCTTCGAGTACTGCCAGAAAATGGCCGAAAAGTTCGGCTTCTATGACCGCTGTCTCTTCCACACCACGGTGGAGAAGACCGAGTGGGACGAAGACGCTGGACGGTGGATCGTGTACACCAACCGTGGCGACGCCATGCGGGCACGCTACCTGATTCAGGCGAACGGGATCCTCACCACACCGAAGCTGGCCCGTATCGAGGGCATGGAGACGTTTCGGGGCGAGTCCTTCCACACCTCGCGCTGGCGCTACGATGTCGCCCTGGACGGCAAGCGGGTCGGGATCATCGGGACCGGGGCGACTGCGGTGCAGGTCATTCCGGAACTGGCCAAGGTCGCCGCTGAGCTGTACGTCTTCCAGCGCACCCCGTCGACGATCGACGTGCGCGACCAGCGCGAAACGAAACAGGAGGAGATCGACGAGTGGTCGCATGAACCGGGCTGGGCGAGAGCCCGCCGGAAGCGATTCGCCCGCATCTCCGAGGGCCGCACGGCGATCCAGGCCAATGACGACTACCTGGCCGGCAGGGTCGCCGATTTCAGGAAGCGCAAAAAGCACACCACCAAGCTGGCGCCCGAGGAACTGGTCCAGAAGCAGCTGAACACGAACTTTCGGATCATGGAGCAGATCCGAGCCCGAGTAGACACCATCGTGGAGGACCCCAAGACTGCGGCGGCCCTCAAGCCCTACTACCCGTACGGCTGCAAGCGACCGACGTTCCACGACGAATACCTGCCGGCGTTCAACAAGCCGCACGTTCATCTGGTGGACACCGCGCCGGCCGGCGTGAGCCAGATCAGCGAGAGCGGCGTCGTGCATGACGGAGTCGAGTATCCGCTCGATGTGTTGATCTATGCGACCGGGTTCCAATGGATGGCGTCCGGTTTATTCAACACGACGCTGGGACGCGACGGCCGCACCATCCAGGAGACCTGGGATGCCGAGGGCACCAAGACCTTTCTGGGTATCCACGCTCGGGGCTTCCCGAACCTCTTCATTGTGACCGGCCCCCAGGGCGGGGGCGGCAGCTTTAACTTCACCGACGCCATCGACGCGCACGGCGACTACATCGTGTGGATGCTGTCGACCATGCGTGACCAGGGCAGGACAATCGTCGACATTCACGGCCAGCCGCAAGAGGAGTACGCCCAGCACTGCCGCCAGGCAGACATTGTATCGGCGCCGTTGCGAGACTGTCTGTCGTACTACAACGGACACGGCGACGCCGAGCCCGGCAGCCTGGCCTATTACGGCGGCGGCCGCTGGCACAAGTTCCGTCTCGCCGCCCAGGACACACTCGAGCCGTACCGCTTTGGTCCGGCAGAGGTGCGACATGGTTCCCCCGCTGACGACCGATGAGAGCAGCTTGGTCGAGATCTCCAGGACGTTTGCGGCCGAACATATTGCGCCCCACGCGGCAGACTGGGAACTCAATCGAACCGTCCCGGTCCAGACCTTTCGGCAGGCTGCGAGAGCAGGCCTCACCGGCGTTCTCGTGCCCAAGGCGTTGGGCGGCCACGGGGCCAGTCACATGGCCGCAGCCAAGGTGCTTGAAGAATTGGCCGGTGCGTGTTTCGCCTTTACCTTTGGCTTGTGGGTTCACAATAATTTGCTGAACAGTATCGCCCGGAACGGTACTCCCGAACAGATCGCTCGCTACGTCCCGGCGATGCTTGCGGGCGAACGCATTGGCGCTTTTTGCCTGACCGAGCCCGGAGCCGGCAGCGACGCTGCCGCCATCACGACACGTGCGGAAGAGTCGGCTGACAGCTGGCGTCTCAGCGGAGAGAAAGCCTGGGTGACCAACGGCGTACAGGCGGATGTGTTCGGAGTATATGCCCAGACCGATCCCGCCCGGGGGTGGCGGGGCATTGCCGGCTTTTTGGTGGGTGGGGACGCGCCGGGCCTTGTCCGAGAAGCGCCCTATACCTTACTCGGCGGGCATGCGATGGGCGTCACGGGATTGCGGTTGACCGACTGCCCTGTCCCCGAGGCGGACCTGTTGTTCGGTCCCGGAGACGGATTCAAGGCCGCCATGCGCGGCATCACTGCGGCGAGAACGTTTGTTGGGGCCGGCTGCTGTGGCATTCTCACCTCCAGTTTGCAGACCGCCCTCAGGTATAGCGCCAAGCGACAGGCGTTCGGCAAGCCACTGCTGAGCTTCCAGGGTTTGCAGTGGGAACTGGCGGATGTGGCGACGGATCTTGAGGCCGCTCGCCTGCTGACCTATCAGGCTGCGGCAGCCCTGGATCGAGGGGAGGCGGCAACTGCGGAAGCGGCGCACGCCAAGAAGTTTGCCAGCCGAGTCGCGCTGACAGGCGTGTCGCAGTGTATGCAGGCGATGGGGGCGGTGGGCTTGCGAACCGACACCCCACTCGCCCGTCATCTCGCCACAGCCAAGATGACACACTATCTGGATGGGGCGACGGAGATTCAGAACATCGTGATAAGCCGCGCCCTGCTCAAAGAGTATGGAATCGACGTGTGATGGCGAGCGCGCCCCGTCCCCAGAGCGATTCGCCATTAGGTGTAGCCGTGTAGGTCGGGTTAGCCGCAGGCGTAACCCGACAGCCCGTACGTGTCGGATTACGCTCCGCTAATCCGACCTACTACAGCCTATCGGGAAACGCCCTGTGTGTCTCGCAGCAACGGCTCACCCGACCGGGACCATCGTACCACTCCTCGTGTTTCCGTCTGTCTCGGGCTCAGTGGCAGCCCCACAAGGAGACGGCGGCCTTGAGGTGTCTCAAGGCCGCCGTCTTGGAACGTCTACGTTTGGGGACGCGTGTACTTTTTGCCCGAAACTCCACTCCGCTTCCGGCTGCTCGTTAAACCCCGTTTTCTGAGGCGCTCAGGATGCGGCGGCGACCTCCGCGCGATTCTCCTCCTCGAACACGAAGCCCTCATAGCCCTTGGCGGCAACCTCGGAGAGGCGCTCGAAGTAGAGCGGGCCGCCCAGGTGGACCTGGAACTGGCGGGGCTTGCCCGGGATGTTGGCCCCCGTGTACCACGAGTCGGTGAGGGGGTAGAGCGTTTCGTTGGCCAGCTCGGTGACCTCCTGGTCCCAGAGCTTCTCGGAGTCGGGAGTCGGCTCAATAGCGCCCAGACCCTTGTCGCGCAGGTAGCGTACGCAGTTGCCGATCCACTCCGTCTCGCGCTCGGCGCCAAGCGGCATGTTGTACAGCACTGAGGGCGAGCCCGGGCCGTGGATCAGAAAAAGATTGGGGAAGTCGGCGATCGCCATGCCGAGGTAGGTTGTGAAGCGGCCGCTCCACTTCTCCTTGAGGCTGACGCCGTCGCGGCCCTTGGGGTTGAGGCGCAGCAGGGTGCCGCTGATGGCATCGAAGCCGGTCGCCAGCACGATCATGTCGAGGGGATGGTCGCCCGTCGCGGTGCGCACGCTTGTT
>WTHE01000720.1 GCA_011523315.1 Candidatus Binatota bacterium | reverse complement strand
CGAAGCCCACCACGAGTTGGGATTTATCCGCACCTATATCTTTTCCACCGATCATAAGATGATCGGACGCCAGTTCTTATTTTCAAGCGTCCTGATGCTCGTCGTCGGCGGCCTGCTGGCCATGATGATGCGCTGGGAACTGGCCTGGCCGGAGACCCCGGTGCCGTTCACCAGCTGGATTTCCGAGCCCTATATGTACGCCGAGCCGGAGCACGGCCTGTACGGGGCGTATATGGACCCGGCCTTCTACAACTCGCTGTTCACCATGCACGCCACGATCATGATTTTCTTTGTGGTCATGCCGTTCATGGTCGGCGGGTTCGGTAATTTCCTGATTCCGTTGATGATCGGCGCGGCCGATATGGCCTTCCCGGTTCTCAACATGCTGTCGTTCTGGACCGCGGTGCCGGCTATTGTGCTGATTCTGTACAGCTTCTTTGTCGAAGGTGGAGCGGCCGGCGGCGGCTGGACCATGTATGCCAGCCTGTCGGCCGACGCGACCTACGGCGCTGGTGGCCAGGGTGTGAACCTGTGGATCATCAGCCTGCTCATCCTGGGTTTTTCGTCTCTGATGGGCTCGATCAACTATATTACGACGGTCATCAATATGCGGGCGCCGGGTATGACCTGGTTTCGCATGCCGCTGGTTATCTGGTCGTTGTTCGTGACCGCCATCCTGCTGCTGCTGGCGCTGCCGGTCCTGACCGCCGCCCTGGGCATGCTGCTGTTTGACCGCACCATGGGCACCAGCTTCTTCCTGCCGGCGGGCGGGGGAGAGCCGCTGCTGTGGCAACACCTGTTCTGGTTCTTCGGCCACCCGGAGGTGTATATTCTGGTCTTGCCGGCGATGGGCGTCACCTCGGATATTCTGTCCGCGTTTTCCCGCAAGCCCATCTTCGGCTATCACGCCATGGCCTTCTCCATGATCGCCCTGGCCTTTTTGTCGTGGATCGTGTGGGGCCATCATATGTTCCTGAGCGGCATGAACCCGGTGCTGGGCACCGCATTCATGCTGACCACCATGGTCATTGCTATTCCGTCGGCCATTAAGACCTTCAACTGGCTCGGTACCCTGTGGGGTGGGACCATCCGGTTTACCAGCCCGATGCTGTTTGCCCTCGGCTTTGTGTCCAATTTTGTGATTGGCGGCCTGAGCGGCATCTATATGGCGGTCACCCCGGTGGATATCTTCATCCACGACACCTATTTCATTGTCGCCCATTTCCACTATGTGGTGGCTGGCATCATCTTCGGCATGTTTGCCGCCCTGTACTACTGGTTCCCCAAGCTGTTCGGCCGGATGATGAACGAACCCCTGGGCAAGCTGCACTTTGCCCTGACCTACGTCTTTTTTAACGGCGCCTTCTTCCCCATGCACTTCCTGGGGGTGGCAGGCCATATGCGGCGCATCTACAACCCGTTGCAGTACGAGTTTCTGGTCGATCTACAGTGGTGGAATGTGTTCATCACCATGAGCGCCTTCTGCCTCGGGGCGGCACAGCTGATTTTCCTGTTCAATTTCGTGTGGAGTCTGTTCGCCGGCAAGAAGGCCGAGCGTAACCCCTGGCAGGCCAACACCCTGGAATGGACCGCGCCCTCGCCGCCACCCCACGGCAACTTCGAGACCGTCCCGACCGTCTACCGCGGCCCGTATGAGTACAGCTCACCGCTGGTCCAGGAGGACTGGCTGCCCCAGGATAGACGGCTCGGCCCTGAGGCTGCCGCAGCCTCGCACTGAGCCGGGACGCGCTGGCTGACCCGGCTGTGCAGACAGCCGGGTTGAGAAAGGGAAACGTGATCTCTTCCAGTCTCCATCGGTTATTACGTTTCCCTTTTACGAGCATGGCACACCTCAGCCCTCCCTCAGCCCTGGCCTCATTTTCCCCCTGGCCCTACCGGTTCGCCCTGCTGACCACCGTCTGCACCCTGCCGCTGCTGTTCGTGGGCGGCCTGGTCACCAGCCTGGGGGTCGGGCTGGCCGTCCCGGACTGGCCGACGACGTTTGGCTACAACATGTTCCTCTACCCCTGGTCGCAGATGGTCGGCGGCATCTTCTACGAGCACAGCCATCGCCTGCTCGGCTCGGCCGTTGGCTTCCTGACCATCCTGCTTACGGTCGCCCTGTGGACAACGGAACGGCGGCCGTGGATGCGCTGGCTGGGTGTGGTCGCGCTGCTGGCCGTGATCGTCCAGGGCGTGCTCGGAGGTCTGCGGGTAGTCCTGCTCGAAAACCTGCTGGCCCTGATTCACGGCGGCTTGGCCCAGGCGTTTTTTGCCTTCCTGGCCGCCCTGACCCTGCTGGCCTCGGCCGAGTGGCAGAACCGGCAGCCGCAAAAAACGGTCCCGGACGCCGCTTCGGTCCAACGCCTGAGCGTGATCACGACGGTGGCTGTGTATGCCCAGATCGTCCTGGGCGCGGTCGTGCGGCATACCGGCAGCGGGGCCGAAGTCCATATCCTGGGCGCCGTGCTTGTTACCGGCCTGGTGTTCTGGCTCGTCGATTGGATCGTCCAGTCGTACGCCGACCATCCGGCTGTCCTGCGTTCGGCCCTGCTGCTGCGGCGGCTGCTGTTCGTGCAGCTCGGGCTGGGCGTGTTGGCCTATCTCGGCAAATACACCGCCAGCGGCGCTTTTCTCAGCCCAGCCGTTGTTGTGCTGGCTACCGCCCATGTCGTCATTGGCGCGCTCATGTTGGCCACCGGCGTCCGCCTCAGCCTGCGTTCCTACCGTGACGGCGTGGCGCCTTCCACTCGTCCTGCACTCAGCCCGGAACAGGTTTCGGCATGATACTCCGCACACATGCACCGACCATGGGTCGCACCGACCGTCTGGATCGGGTCTGGCAGCGCAGCCTGGCCTTTCTCGAACTGACCAAGCCCCGGATCGTGAGCCTGGTCCTGATTACGACCTGTGTCGGTTTTTATCTGGCCTCGCTGGGCGTCGCCGACTACCGGCTGCTGCTGCACACCCTGCTGGGTACGGCCCTGGCCGCCGGCGGGACCCTGGCCCTCAACCAGGTGCTGGAGCGCGAGGCCGATGCCAAAATGCGCCGCACCCAGCTGCGGCCGCTGCCCGACGGGCGCGTCCAGCCTGTCGAAGCCTTCGTGTTCGGCACGCTGGTCACTGTCGCCGGACTCGTCTATCTGGCCTGGACCGTCAACCTGGCCAGCGCCGCAGTCACCACGGCCATTGTGGTCAGCTACCTGGGCGTCTACACCCCGCTCAAGAAAACGACCTCGCTGTGTACCCTGATCGGTGCCGTGCCGGGTGCGCTGCCGCCGGTCATCGGCTGGGCGGCCGTCCGCGGCTCAATTGATCTGGAGGCCTGGATCCTGTTCGCCATCATGTTTCTGTGGCAGATGCCGCACTCGCTGGCCATCGCCTGGCTGTACCGGGACGACTACGCCCGAGCCGGATTTCAACTCCTGCCGGTCATCAGCCCCGACGGCAAAAGCACCGGTCGGCAGGTGACCAGCCACTGTCTGGCGCTGCTGGCGGTTGGCCTGCTGCCGACCCTGGTCGGGCTGGCCGGACCGGTGTATTTCTGCGCAGCGTTTGGGCTGGGCAGCATGTTCCTGTGGTACAGCGTCCGTCTGGCGCTGGCCCGCTCGTCGGAGTCCGCCCGGCGGCTGTTGTTTGCCTCACTGATTTATCTGCCGCTCCTGCTGGCCGTAATGGCCTTTGATAAAGTCCCGCTGTAAGTGCGCTGAAAACCCGAGGATGAGCATGTCGAGCCGAGAAGAGAAACACACAGTCAACCGTATCATCGGTCGCGGTCTGGCCATTTTTATCGCCCTGTATGTTGCCGCCACGGTGTGCTTTATTATCCTCGTCTGAGCTGGTGAAGAAGACTCTGAGGAGTATCCCATGCCAAGCGCCACTGCCGCCCAGCCGCAGACAGCTGAACAAGCTCAGGTCCAGCCGTCTCCAGGCTTTGGAGGCGGACCACCCTCAAGCGCACCGGAGCCGCCGATCAGCAACGCCCGGCTGGGTATGCTGATGCTCATCAGCGCCGAAACCATGTTCTTTGTCGGCCTGATCGGGGCCTATGTGGTCTTTCGGGCCGGCAGCTCGGTCTGGCCGTCCGGCCATCTGTACCTGCCGGTCGGCGTAACCTGGGTGAACACCCTGGTCTTATTCGTCAGCTGCTACACTATGCACCGGGCCATTGCCGCCCTGCGCCTCGACCGTCTGCCCAGTGCGGGCAACTGGCTGGGCGTCACCGCGCTGTTGGGCAGCATCTTCTTGGGCGTTCAAGGCTATGAATGGACACAGCTGGTGCGGGATGGTCTGACGATCTCAACCGGCATCTATGGCGCCACCTTCTACACCCTGATCGGCTGCCACGGCCTGCACGTTTTGGCCGCCGTGGTCTGGCTGCTGGTCGTCCTGGTCCTGGCCAAACGCGGGGCGTTCTCTGCCCGTCGGTCGATTGCGGTTGAGGTGTGCGGCATGTACTGGTACTACGTTGGTGGCCTGTGGGCGCTGTTGTTTCCCCTGGTCTACCTGAACTGATCAGTACGCGGAGCAGACGATGTTACAAAAAGTGCTGATATATCCCGGCCTGCTGAGCCTGGCCCTGACCGGGCTGTTGCCGACCCGGGTGCTGGCCCAGGGCTGTGCCATGTGCAAGACAGCCCTGTCCGGTTCTGAGGATCCCCTGGCGGTCGGCCTCTTCTGGAGCGTCATGCTGATGATGGGCATGCCGTTCGTGCTGCTGGCCTCGGTCGGCGGCTGGATCTTTTATACCTACCGGAACGCCAGCCGTTCCCCCCATCCGCCGGCAGAAGTGCTGGCTTTTGACCCTGCCCAGACAAAGAAGAAGGAGGATCAGCCTTGAGCGAAGCGGTTATTGAGACACAGGGGGCTGTTGAACCAGCCGAATCGCCATTAACCCCGGAAAGCTGGGGTAAACTTGGCATGTGGGTTTTTCTGGCCGGTGATGCCATGTCGTTCGGCGGGCTGCTGGCCGGCTACGGCGCCCTGCGGGCCAGCAGCCCGGACTGGCCCGACCCGCTGGATACGCTGGGCATTCAGCTGACTGCGGCCATGACCTTCCTGCTCATCTGTACCAGTGTCACCATGGTCAAGGCGCTGTCGGCAGCCCGGCATAACGATCTGGCCGGTTTCAAAAAATTCATGCTGCTGACGATTGCCGGCGGGACCATCTTTCTGCTGCTCCAGGCTTATGAGTGGACCCACCTGACCGACGTAGGCATGACCATGAGCGGCAATCCCTGGGGAGCGGCGCTGTTCGGCACGACCTTCTACATCCTGACCGGCTTTCACGGCTGCCACGTGTTCGGCGGGGTGGCCTACCTGACGTGTATTCTGATCAGCGGCATCAAGGGCAGATACCTGGGCGAGGATGCCAATCATGTCGAGATCGTCGGCCTGTACTGGCACTTTGTGGACCTGGTCTGGATCCTGGTCTTTACCTTTGTGTATTTGCTATAGGGAGAACCCGCCATGGACACTGCCCATCATGAACCCAACTACATGAACATCTTCTGGGCCCTGACGATTCTGACCATCGTCGAGGTCCTGGTCCCGGTTCTCGGCGTATTCAGTCGCCCGGTCAACGGTACCATCCTGGTCCTGCTGGCGGTCGCCAAGGCCCTGCTGGTTGCCCTGTACTTCATGCACCTCAGGTTTGAGCGCACCACGCTGGGCGTCATCGCCCTCACGCCGATGATTATCTGCGTCTTTCTCATTCTGATGCTGCTGCCGGATCTGACCGACGAGGGGAGAACCTACACGCCGCCGGACACGCCGGCGGTCAGCGCCGCTGAGCACTGACGCCGGTCTTCGGCTTTTGAGCGCGCAGTGAACACACAAGGCATCCGGAGCTGACTTCGGATGCCTTTTTTCTGTCTGCCATGTTGTCGGGGTGTGCTATTCGGCCGGTTTGCCCTGTGTCACCGCATAGGCCAGACTGAGCCACAGGCTGCGGGAATAGCGAAAAAACCACACGGGAAACAGCCCGGCAAAGCCGAGCCACACCACCAGCTGCCGGGTGAGGCTCATATCGGTATACGCGTGGAGGGCCAAAAAGCCAGGCAGGCCCAGCGCCACCGTGGCGGCATAGTTGATATAAATCGCCCCGATGAAATAGCCCTGCTCCTGTTCAAACACATAGCCACACTGCGGACACCGCTCACGCATGGTGAAGAAACCGCTGAACAACCGCCCCTGTCCACACCGGGGGCAGCGCAGGCGCACACCCCTCAGCAGCATATGTCCGAGCCAATAGCGACCCATCATCCCCCCCGGTATGTCACCCACGGTCTGCCTCCACTCGTCTTTGTCAGTGTAAAGCATGGGCAGCGAAATCGGAAACGACCCTTCATCTCGCCTCATACATCTCATGAAAGGAGGTGGCGCTGTGTTGCAACGCGCTGTCCATCCCGGCCAAATTCTCAAGGATGAATTGAAAGAACTGGGGGTCACGCCCA